>JAFAGE010000416.1 GCA_023423015.1 Bacteroidota bacterium | reverse complement strand
ACTACCCGTTCCCCCAGGCTCGGAGAGTTCTACCTGGTATGCCTGCCCGCTTTCTGTTGAACGGAGAAATATACCTCCATTGCAGAATGAATCAACTTTTACATCTACCGACAATTCAAAATTCCTGTATTTCTTATTCGTGAGTAATACACCTCCCTGGCCATACGGATTCAGCCGCAAGGTTATGATTCCATTTTCATATGTCACTTCCGGAACCGCTCCCTGGTGCGACGTGCGGCTAAGGTGCCAACCGCGAACCGGTGAACGCTTCTTATTACGGTGAATGCCCGAAGTCGCAGTGGTACCAGGATTAACGTCTTTTTCTTCCATGACCACCCGGAATCCGACGTCCCATCCGTTTCCCGGACCACCTGCGTGCGTCATGTAAGTTGCATTCTTAACATCGCCGGTAAATGAAGCTCCCTTCAAAACATGTGTGTTGCCTTTAGCAACTGGAATGCTATCAGCAAATATCTTTTCATTGTACACATCGCTTACCCATTCCCACACATTGCCGGGCATATCGTATATGCCCCAGGCATTTGGCATTTTTGTACCAACAGGTTGAGTTGATTTGGTTCCGATTTGCGCCTGCTTCCTGATCTCATCCCATGAAATATCATCGTCCGCACCGGCACGCGCCGCGTACTCCCATTCAAATTCAGTTGGGAGGCGATAGTTGTGCGAAGGATCCAGTTCATTCAATCTTTTGGTAAATGTTACAGCGTCGCTCCAGCTCACATTTTCAACAGGTAAGCTGTCGCCGTGGAAAAATGAGGGATTCGTTTTCATCACCTCTTTCCAGATCCCCTGGGTGACCTCAAAGCGGCTGATATAGATATCGCGAGTGATGGTTACGTTGAAACCGGGTCGAAAATCCTTTTCCGCAAGTTGCTTTGCCAGTGCATAATCTTCTTCCCGGTATCCCTTGTATTCTTTATCTGAGCTGTTTTTTGAAGGCGTTGGCGGGTCAAAACGTCCGTACGTGAACTTGCCTGCTGGTACCTTCACAAATTGAATTCCGGCAACCCCGGTCAACACGGAATCAGCCTGCGCGAACAATAAGTTCATCAGGCAGGTGAGAAACGAGAACAACAATCCCCTCTTAGACATACTTATTTCTTCTCTTGTTTTGCTTTGGGTTCATTCGCGGGTGCGTTCCAGTTAGTACGTTCCGCGCGGCCAAGTTTAAAGATCTCCAACTGCTGCAGTGTCATACCACCGGGAATTTTAGGTGTATTTGCACGAACTTCAGCTACTTCCTCCGGTGTAACTACAGATGCTTTATTACCGAGATCTCCGCTGTTCCGGATGTAACTCAACACCGACGCAATCCATTCATCATTTTGTCCACTCATTGGCGGCATGATGTCGGGGTAGGTCTTGCCGTCCACCGGTCCTTTCAAACCATTTAGTAAGAGTTGGGTGAGGGTTATTTTATCTCCCTTTACCCTTGGCGACCCAACCAAAACAGGTGCCGGCATTTCTTTACCTGCAATCATTACTCCTTTTCCTTGCGGACCATGGCACGATGCGCATAGTTGTTCAAATATTCTCTTTCCTTCCGTTACAAGTTTTCTGTCGGCAGCGCTCAGGTTGCGAGTTCGTTGCAGTTCTGTTTCACGGGCTTTTTCTGCCTGCAGGAAAGTGGTGTAAGAAAACTGCATCATTTCGTTCTCTGTGTTTTCATTAACCAGTTTTCTCACGAAACGTTGTGCTGTTGAATCTTTACTTGTCCGCAGAGAAAGCATCAGCTGAACTTTAACGTCGGCACTTGTATCGGAACCGAGTTTAACGAGTTTGTCAATTGTTTCTCTGTCGTTCACTTTGATAAACATCTCGCTGATCCACACTGCTGTTTTGCGCACCTGTGCGTTAGCATCATTTAACGCAGAAAATAAAGTCTCTTTCGATAGTGCATTCATTCCCTCAAGCGTCCACAGAGCATGGATCCGTGCCAGGTGCGAATTAGATGCAGACTTCGCCACATTCACGAGCAAAGGCACCGCAGCCGAATCCTTGCGAACAACCAGCAGTTGCTGCGCCATATCACGCCACCAGCCATTGGGGTGATCAAAATGCCTTATCAAATCACGTGATGACTGGTTAAGCATTCGCGGGCGTGTTGAATCAGGTTTGAAGTCTTTGTGGACAACACGATAAATTCTTCCCATGCCACGGTTCTTATACAGGCCACGTTCGTTGATGAATTTGCCGAGATAGGAATCGGGTGTAGTCCATTCACTTTCCTGGATAATGCCGTGATACATATCTACTATGTAAAAACTTCCGTCGGGACCGGTATAGGTGTTTATTGGCCTGAAGTTCATATCTGCCGAAGCGAGCCAGTCCTGTTTCTTATAAGCGTCGGTAATAACAATTTTTCCATTCTGATTATGAACTTTTCCGCGTTTGATGATTCGGCCAACCGGTTCAGCGATGAAGTAATCACCTTTCATATCATCCGGCATCCGGTGTCCACGAAATATTGATTGTCCGCATCCGGAAGTAAACGATTTAAGTGTATTGTCGTCGGGGCGCAATGCATCTCTTCCACCTTGCGCGTCGAGGTTACCGATGATTGGCCATGGTTGGGTAAACGATTCTGAATACTGATCGTTGAAATTAAGAGATCCATAAGCGGGCAGCTGTTGAATCTGCACCGCCGGCAATCCGGGACCCGCTTCAGAATAATACAGGCGGCCATAATCATCTGTTGTCATTCCCCATTGGCCGATCATGTTATCGACCATAGTATCGGCGACCAATTTCCCATCACGGTACTTATACCGAAGATTATCGCGCGAAGGATAAATCCAGTTATCGAGGTTCCATAACAAGCCCCCGTTTTGATGTTCGAGGTTTCGAACGTCGCGTTCGTTGTTTTGAAATACAATACGTTTTGAATCTGCTTTACCATCACCATCAGTGTCGCGATAACTCCAGATATGCCGTTCGTTGGTGATTGTCACCAGCAGTTCATCTCCAACGGGCAGAATTACGCGTGGCAGTACCAGGCTGTCGATGAAGATGCTGGATTTGTCCATTTTACCATCGCCATCGGTATCCTCGAGAAGTTTGATGCGGCTGAGGGGTTCAAATTCGTCTGTGGCATTTGCATCGATCATGTATGTGTTCATTTCGGCAACATACATCCGGCCATTGCCATCCCATGCGAGGCCTACCGGTTCCTGGACCATCGGTTCGCTTGCAACAAGTTCTACCCTATAGCCGGGCGGCAACTGCATTCTTCGAATACTTTCTTCGGGAGAAAGAGGGGCGACCGGCGGGTTGGTGTCCACGACCCTACGGGTGAAATCATCAAAAATCGAGTCAGGGTTTGTGCAGGAGACAAGGGAAAGTGAGAAGATCACACAGCACGAAATAAACCACCTCAGCATCGGGGAAGTAATCATGTGCGAAAGTTACCAATTTTCTGCAAAGGCATTCGGATTCACCGCGTTGGCACATGAACATTATCAACTAATTTCGCCCTTCAAAAAAAGGTAAACGGTATGCGACCAAGGGTAGCAATTGATATGGATGAAGTAATAGCCGACACGATAGATCAGTTTGCTGAAGTATACAGGAAAAATCACGGCTTTGACTTGAAGAGCAGGCTCGAAGACGGTAAGGAAATCAGGGAAATATTACCGCCGGAATTACGAACAACGTTATCAGGTTACATCAACGCTCCCGGTTTCTTCAGGAACATCCCTGTGATGCCGGGCAGCCAGGAAGTGGTGCGCGAACTTACCGGCAAATACGACGTATTCATTGTATCGGCAGCGATGGAATTTAAAAATTCATTGATTGACAAATACGAATGGCTTGCTGATCATTTCCCGTTTATTCCGTGGACGCATATTATTTTCTGCGGTCACAAAATTATCAACGCCGATATTATCATCGACGACAGAACACGCAACTTCAATGGTTTTGAAGGACGCAAACTTCTATACTCCTCCCCTCACAATAAGCTGCTAAATGAATATGAACGCGTCAACAATTGGGAAGAAGTTGCCGCAAAGTTGTTATAGTATGGAGAAATAAGAAGAGGCCTGTAGAAACAGGCCCCGCGGGGTAATGAAATACTGGTTGAACAAAAAGCTCCTGATCTTTTTGCCCTTCCTGTGTTTAAACAAAACAAACACTGATACAAATATGTCTATTTGTTTGTACGATTATTCGCAAAATTCTTCATGCAAAAAATAAATCTATAAATGTCAATGAATGAAGCATTTTTCGGTTGTCGCAATTCTGTAATTCATCTTATTTTTAGAAAAATTTACCTCACATGCTTACCTCTCTAGACCACGATGACTTGCGCATCCTGCAGCTTTTGCAGCACGATGCCCGCTTAACGAACAAAGAAATCGCCGACAAGATTGGCAAATCAGTAAGCCCTGTTTACGAACGAATACGCAAGCTGGAAAATGAAGGAATTATTCAGCAGTACGTTGCCGTTCTCGACAGAAGGAAAATCAACAAATCGTTGACTGCTTACACACATGTTCAATTAAAAGAACATGCCGATCACATGATGAAAACCTTTGAACGTGATGTCACTAAATTTCCGGAAGTGATGGAATGTTATCACATGACTGGTTTGTACGACTATCTCCTGAAAGTTGCCTTGAGCGACATGGATGAGTACTACGATTTTATTATCAATAAAATCGCGAAGTTGTCGAACGTAGGTACTGTGCAAAGTTTCTTCGTTTTGTATGAGGCGAAAAAAGAAACCGCTTACCGGATCAGTTTACCCGACAACCCTGCCCCGTCTCGCCGGAGGCAGAACCCCGCCGTCTGAATTCCTGGTGCCTATGGCATGCAGTTTTTGTAACGCAAAAAAATCAAGCATTGAGGGCAGTCCATTTCTTCAAACGCGTTTAACAAAAACATGTGCAATTTCAAACGGTGAACTTTAACATTGAAATTTTTGCGGGATGGTAATATATTATCTACCTTTCCTGCTTTCATAGGATAAGGTTTAATGGGCTTAGCTCATTTACAATCCCCGGTTTCTACCGGGGATTCAATTTTTCTGGCAGTTATGATTTCCTGGTACCCTCTTTTGGTGGCTCGTCCCACTCAATTTCGTCGGCTTCTTCGTCTGTAAGGTCGTTTTCCTCGAGGTCTTCTTCGTCCAGATCGGGATCGTCGTCGGTATCCGACATGTCCTGGTCCATATCACGCTCTTCGTCCATAGCGCTGCTGCGGTTTTCGTTCATATCGTCGTTTGCAGCTGCATCTCTGCCTGTGTTGTTTCTTCCTGGTTGCATAAAGAAATTTTAAGGTTAAATACCTATACCTTCAAAAGCAGGACCACGACGCAGAAAATGGCAGTTAAGGTTTTTGGGTATAAAAAACAGCAATGTTACCTGCGCGAGAGAATGCGCTTTGGATTGTCGCTGTAGATCTTCTTCAGCGTTCCATCAGTGAGGTGAAGGCCATACAATGCCCAATGGTAGCCAAACATGCCCTCGTAGAAGTGCTCGTCTGCCGACTCCAGTATTCTGAAAGTGGTGCGATACATGTGATCATTGATGTTCATGTCAGTTCCATACACAATACGGTCTGCATACTTCTCCATAAAATCGTGCACAAACCTGGGGATAGGCGCGATTTCAGCGTAGCGTGCAGAAATGTCGGCGTAAAGATTTTTGTATTTGTCGAACATAGCGCCTAACACATTCAAATCGGCGCAGGAATTCGCAAGGTGCGAAGCGATGAAAGTTGTACCGGGATTGTCGCGAACTGCATTTTCAAGTGTTTTTAACAACTCATCGTGCCCGAGTTTGTTCGGGTCACTCATGTCTACGTGCCACTTCGCGGCGTTCAGAAGTCCATCATTGGTGGAGTCGGGGGGAAGATACATCCAGGCATCTTCGGCTACGTGAATGTTTATCGGCATCTTCAATTCGCCGCAGCGGCGGATCAGTGCTTTCATCCTTGGATCATCGATGTGAATACCTCGTCCGGGTGTGGGACGCGAATAGAGCTCGCCCAGGCCTTTGTCGCCAAGTTCTCCAATTCCCCTTGCGCCTTTTTTGTAACAACGCTCCAACTCAGCCACAGCGCGTTGTTCCCAGCCTGGCTTATCTGCATCTGTGTAGTCGAATCCGCACCAAACTTCAAACCTTCCGGGATATTTGGCGTAACGGTCGTAGACTACATCGAATCCAGGGCCGGTTTGGTAAGACAGTATGATGGAGGTGGCAATATTCTTCTCATCCATCAGCTTCACCCATGCTTTCACTTCCTCGTCTGTTTTGGGATAGTCGTGCGAATGCATATCTATCGCCGGATATTTGGCTCGCTGTATATTGGATTGCGGAGTTTTATAAATCGATTTCGGTCTGAAATTCTTAAGCGGAATGTTACCCGCATTCTGAGAATAGCAAAAAGAACCGGCCAGGAGAAATACTATAAGCAGTCGCATACGAAAAAAGTATTTCTCAATATAATCAAATATTCACCTTACCAGCGATATTTCAACTCATCAATCAAATACATCGCTTCATTCCAGGTGAGCCAGGAGTCGACCACCTTTCCTTCGGTGAAATAATTGCCGTCGTAGTTATAGATTGTTTGAATACCGCGGTTATTGAAGTGCGCGTATTCGCGATCGTATTCAATAGGTGGTTCGTTGTTCCACATTTCCACCACTGAATATCCATTGTAGGTTTCAACAATATAGTTCCCGGTAGAATAATCTACATACATTACTACACCTTCATCATGAGTCCGCATCCAGCTTCGCGGGTCAGGAGGTGGAGGAGTTACATAGTAGTCTCTCTTGGAGCAAGCCGCGAACAGCAATACGATGATCGGGGCAATTATGTACAGCTTTTTCATGTTGCTCGGTGTTGTTTGCTGTTGGACGATTTTATCAGCCCCGGGTTTGTTAAAGCACAGTTATTACGGGAAAGTCATTGCGGATTGGGCTGATTAACGCTACCTTTACTCTCACCGAAACCGGCCGTCCCGTGACAAAGTGTTCCCCTTGCAGCAGCAGCTATATACGCGTACTTACAGCAGTGGTGATGCTTTTATTTACCGGCGCCTGCATGCAGGTTAGTTCGGCCGAAAAAGCTCCTAAGTCTAAAGATTCCGGGTACAAACCCCAAAAAACTTTACTATCACACTCACCATCGGAT
>JAFAGE010000405.1 GCA_023423015.1 Bacteroidota bacterium | reverse complement strand
GTTTACGCCTCCGAATGTGGGCTCCAACGATTTAACGATCTGCACAAATTTTTCGGGATCCTTCTCGTTGATTTCAATGTCGAAAACATCGATGTCGGCAAAAATTTTGAATAATACGCCCTTGCCTTCCATCACGGGTTTGGAGGCTTCCGGGCCAATATCGCCCAGGCCAAGCACTGCCGTTCCATTACTTATCACGGCTACGAGATTGCCTTTTGCCGTGTATTTATAAACATTTTCGGGATTTCGTTCTATTTCTTTGCAGGGTTCAGCTACTCCCGGGGAGTAAGCCAGCGAGAGGTCGCGCTGGGTTTTGGCATCTTTGGTAGGGATTACTTCAATTTTACCGGGTCTTCCTTTGGCGTGGTATTCAAGAGCCTGTTCGCGTCTTAGGTCTTTTTGCATATTGAAATTTTGGTTTCCGGCGGCCTCGGACAATTACGGCGAGCCGGGGAGTGCAAGGTACGGATAGAGAATGGTGATTGGTGAATGGTGAACCGGGGTATTTAACATTTTTCAATGAACCTCTTAGTTGAAACAGGCGTATTAAATGAGTAATTTGACCGATAAAATGGACAAAGAACCAGTATGAAGTATAGCTTTTTAACGTGGTTGATTATTTTCCTGGCCGTTCTTTCCTCCTGCCGCAAAAATGACACCTCAATAAACCCTCCTCCGCGAGGCGGCGATCCCCTGAAAGATTCAACCCTTGCAATTGCACGCGACATATATCTGTGGAGCGACCAGATTCCGGATAATTTCAATGCACAGGAATTTGAAAATCCTGATGGAGTGATGACCGCCATCCGTGAATTCAGCATCGAACCAGGCTTTGTTGATCCGGTAGACCATTACAGCTTCGCGATAAAACAGGATGAATGGGATAACATCAGCAACGGTATTGTCCAGGATTTTGGCTTGTATGCGTTTTTTTTGAACGACAACGACCTTCGGGTGCGTTCAGTTGAGCCGGCGTCATCTGCCGGCATGTCCGGCATTCGCCGTGGATGGAAGCTTGTGAAAGTGGCAGGAAATGCCAACGTCACTGCTGCGAATACTGATTTCCTGATACAGAACATATACGAATCACCATCTACTGATTTCACTTTTGAGAAACCGGATGGAACCCTCGTCGACGTTACACTCATTGCATCTACCTACCAGGAACATCCGTTATATCTCGACACCATCTACGAAGAAGGTGCACGCAAAGCCGGTTATCTTGTGTTCAATTCATTTCTCGGCGACACTTCACGTATGAACAGCGAATTTGAACGCATATTCAGGCGTTTTGTAGATGAGGGGATTACTGATCTCATAATTGATCTGCGTTACAACGGCGGAGGGTATGTTAACCTGCAATCCACACTGGCAAATTACGTGGTGAAAACGGCGGCCAACAACGACGTGATGATGAACCAGGAGTTTAACGACAACTACAAAATACTCAATGAAACCACCCGCTTCAGGAAAAAAGGAGCGCTCAACATAAATAATGTGTATTTCATTGTAAGCGACAATACAGCATCGGCGAGTGAATTACTCATTAACAACCTCAGGCCTTACATGAACGTTAAGCTCGTGGGCCCTGAAGCTACTTATGGAAAACCGGTCGGATTTTTCCCGATTGAAGCCGGCGACTGGTACGTATTTCCGGTATCTTTCAGAAGTACTAATTCAAGAGGCGAAGGAAGTTACTTTGATGGCATTGATGTAGACCATATAACCGGCGACGGTCTCGACAGAGATTGGGGAGATCGTTCTGAAAATTCACTTGCTGCAGCTTTGCAACATATAAGAAGCGGCTCATTCGCTACAGCACCACGCACACCTTCGTTAAACAGCACGCTGGAACCCGTTACACAGGAACTAAACCGCAGAATGAATCAGAAAGCGTTTAAGGGAGCAGTTGGTGTGAAATAAGAAGAGAAAAGATTGCCCACTGTCCTCCAAACTGCCACGTCTCACGTCTCACGTCTGCCGTCCTTTTCACCACCAGTTCCGCGAAGGAGGCATTGGTGATGTCATCTGCATTTGTCCGGCAGCCGCAGGTTGGTTGTTCTTCATTGCACGCATCATATATACCACGTGATTAAAGACGCCTTCCACCACCGGCGTAAATAAAACGTAGTCGTAGCTGAATCGCTTTCCTTCTGCGTCGCGCACCACATTCAATAATTGTTCACGGGTTACTTCATTGTTGCCTATTGTGATTCTTCCCTGGAAAGTACGGGGGATGCTGTCGCGGATTACACGAACTGTGTCGGGCATCCAGCTGTTGTTGTGATCGTTCAGGGTGTCGTATGCATAGGCGATCAGCATAATTGAACTTTCATTGTCCGATGCTTCAGGAACTACAAACTGGATCACCAATCCCCGGTTGTGAATGGAATCGAGCCGGTATTCGAGGGCTGCGGAATCGTATCTCAACACTCCAAAATTAAATTTATCATCAACATTATTTTCTGGAACGGTATTTTTATTGGTTTGGCATGCAACAAGCAGACACAGAGAAACAACAGCAGTGGCAGTCAGTAATTTAATCATGGGCAATATTAAATAAAATGAATATAATTGATCAAACAGACATCACCGAATTATGAAAGGATGGCTTAATATTAATGGAAACCTGGTAGAAGAAAAATCTCCCGTCATCCGCGCAGATAATCGTTCTTTCCGCTATGGCGACGGACTTTTTGAAACGATGAAGGTAGTAATGGGTTCAATCTTATTGAAAGACCTTCACTTCGAACGCCTGTTTCTGGGAATGGAAAAACTGCAGATAAGGGTGAAAGGTTTGATAAATGCAAAGATGCTCGAGGAGCAGGTTCATCGAACCATTAATAAAAATCGCCTTTCGGGTCCTATTCGGGTGAGGCTTACCATGTACCGCGGCGATGGAGGTTTGTATGAATTTACTTCGGCTGCAGCAGGATATATTATACAAGTGTGGCCGTTGTCGTCTTCGCACCTGGTGCTGAACGAGAATGGATTGGTGCTCGGGTTGTTTGAAAATGCAAAGAAGTCAGTGGACGCATATTCAAATATCAAGTCGAATAACTACCTCCCTTATGTCATGGGAGCTTTGTACACACACGAAAACAGGCTTAACGATTCAGTAATTCTTAACACGTATAATCGGATCTGCGACACTACTGTCGCAAACATTTTCTGGATCCGGGATGGAAAAATTTACACTCCACCGTTATCCGAGGGATGTGTAGCAGGAGTGATGCGAGCCAATCTTTTTCAGCGGCTTCCGGCAAAGGGATTCGAGTTGTTTGAAAAAGAAGCAGGCGTTGAAGAATTGTTAGAGGCGGATGAAATGTTTCTCACCAATGCCATCAATGGCGTGCGCTGGGTAAAAGAATTCAAGGGTAAACAGTATTCTAATAATACCGCGGCGCGAATTTTTCATGCAACCTTTTAGTGATTCTGTTGTTATGCAAGGATTACTGCATGAAAAAACTTGTAAACATCTGCTGGTTTCGACGTGATCTGCGCCTGCACGATCAGGCAGCGCTTTACCATGCGCTTAAAGCGGGAAGCCCTGTATTGCCTTTATTTATTTTCGACACCAACATTCTTGATGAACTGGAAGAAGATGATGCCCGAATCACGTTTATACATGAGGAACTGGAGAACCTGCATCGCACTTTAGTAAAAAAAGGGTCGGGTTTCCGGGTATTTCATAGCACACCGCTGGATGCATTTAAAGTAATCACTAATGAATACGACGTTGAGGCCGTATTCACGAACCACGACTACGAAGATTATGCGCGCAGGAGAGATGGTGAGGTGGCGCAATTTCTGTCGACCCTGAATATACCTTTCTACACGTACAAGGACCAGGTTATTTTCGATAAACAGGAAATCCTGAAACCAAATGGAGATGCATATACGGTTTTCTCTCCATATAGCCGTAAATGGAAATCTGAGTTAAATAAATTTTACACCCGTTCTTACCCTACCGGGAAATACGAAGGAAATTACCTGGAAGCAAAATTCCCGGCGTTTCCATCTCTTGCCGGGTTGGGTTTCATAAAAGCATCTATTCAGTTTCCGGCCAGGGAAATAGAGGATGGTAAAATGAAAGTGTACGACAAGCAGAGGAACTTTCCTGCGGCTGACGGTACTTCCCGAAT
>JAFAGE010000391.1 GCA_023423015.1 Bacteroidota bacterium | reverse complement strand
CGCTGCGATGATGGAAGTGATCCATCACTTTATGGTAACCGCCGATGAGGAAAGTCCCGGCGAACTTGACGTAGTGCAGGTGCTTCGCAAATCCATCTCATTATTCGATGGGGGCTTTACGGTTGGCGGATTGGTCGGCAACGGCGATTCGTTTGTGTTTCGTGATGCGCACGGAATTCGTCCGGCATATTATTTCGTAAACGATGAAGTGATTGTAGCCGCGTCAGAACGCGCAGCGATCAGAACGGTATTTAATGTTGGCGAAAACGAAGTGAAAGAACTGATGCCTGGCACAGGCTTGATTGTAAAAGCCGACGGAAGCTACAGCACACCCCAGTTGATAGAACCAAAACCGCGCAGGGCATGCAGTTTTGAAAGAATTTATTTTTCCCGTGGTAGCGATGAAAAGATATATCGCGAAAGAAGTGCACTTGGTTACAACCTGAGCAACCAGGTGTTGGAAGCTGTTAATTACGACACTAAGAACACTATCGTTTCTTTCATACCAAACACTGCAGAAGTAGCTTTTTACGGTCTTGTTAAAGGCATGGCCGATTACCTGAACAAGGTAAAGCTGGAGAGGATATTATCGTGGGGTAACGACATTTCGCAGGAGAAACTTGCGGAAATGATCGAACGCAAAATCAGGATTGAAAAGGTGGCCACGAAAGACGTGAAGATGCGCACGTTCATCACAGAAGATGTTAGCCGTAATGAAATGGTGCAGCACGTATACGACATCACATACGGCACCGTGAACAAGGGCGTTGACACGCTGGTGGTGATTGACGATTCCATCGTGCGCGGCACCACGCTTAAAGAAAGTATTGTACGCATGCTTGCGCGGCTTGAACCAAAGAAGATCGTGATTGTATCTTCAGCGCCGCAGATCAGGTACCCTGATTGTTACGGCATCGACATGAGTAAGCTGGGCGACTTTATCGCATTTCGCGCGGCAATAGAGCTGATGAAATCGCGTGGAAAAGAAAAATGCCTGCAGGATCTTTATGAAAAATGTAAGGAACTGGAGCGCACAGGTCAGCTGAATTCAGAAAATGTGGTGCAACAGCTCTATCGTACTTTTACTACTGACGAGATATCGAATAAGATTGCTGACCTCATCACACCGAAAGACCTTAAGATCCCCATCCAGGTTATATTCCAGACGATCGAATCACTGCACGATGCATGTCCGACGAACACCGGAGATTGGTATTTTACCGGTAATTATCCCACACCGGGAGGTAACCGCGTAGTAAATAAAGCTTTTATCAATTACATGGAAGGCAAGAACGTTCGGGGTTATTGACAGATTTGCTTTAAATTGAAGAAGCAAAGAATGTTCATGGAACCTACCCGAAATCCAACCTTATTCCTTCATCAATCTGGCAGTATCTATCATATTGCCATCGATACCGCGGGTAGATACACCTACGTGAACGATCTGTATAGAAAGATATTCTTCAGCACCCCCGAAGATGCAGAGCATTCCTTTCAATCTTCCGTATATGAGGAAGATCTCGACTTATACCTCAGCGCAATTCGTGAATCGGCCGACCGGCCAACCGCAACAGTTTGTATAGACCTGAGAAGAAATCGTGCGGATGGAAGCATTTTCTGGATCAGGTGGGAATTCATGGCATTGTTGAATGCCAAAGGCAAACTGGAAGGTTTCCAGGCACTGGGAACCGATGCCACTGAACGAAAACGCGCCGAAGAAGAAAGACGCGACGCACAGGAAAAACTCACACGGGAACGATACCTGCTTCGTACGCTGATTGACCATTTGCCCGACTCTATTTATGTGAAAGATGCAGACGGCCGGTTTATCATCACCAACCGCGCAAAACTCGACCTCATCGGTGCAGAAGACGAGGATGAAACAATTGGCAGAACCGTTACCGACTACATTGACGAAGAACACGCACGCGAGCTGATAGAAAACGATAATTATCTTTTGACCACAGGCAATGCCCTGGTGAATAAGGAAGAGTACCTGATAACGAAAGACGGAGAAAAAAAATGGTTATTGACAACGCGAGTTCCATTGCAGGAAGAGGAGAATGTTGTGATAGGCCTGGTAGGTATCAGCCGCGATATCACCGACCGCAAAAAGATTGAAGAGTCGCTGCGAATCAGTATTGAACGCTTCAACATTGTTTCTAAGGCAACCAACGATGCCATCTGGGATTGGGATCTGCATTCAAACAACGTATTCTGGAACGATGCAATAGCCTCGCTGTTTGGGTACAAACGCGATGACGCTATATTACAAAGCAACTGGTGGGAATCGCATATACACGAAGACGATCGCGAACGCGTGATGGAAAGTGTGCGAAAACACATCGATGAACGCATCGAAAGCTGGCAGGACGAGTACCGCTTTGTGTGCGCTGATGGAACAGTGAAATGGGTTTACGATCGTGGATACATTCTGTTCGACGAAAACAAATCGCCATATCGCATGATCGGAGCGATGATGGACATTACCGAGCGTAAGAAACTGCAGGATGAACTGGCTGCGCAAACCATAGCCCGTCAGAAAGTGGTAACCGAAGCCACGATTATGGGCCAGGAAAAGGAGCGCGCGGAAATAGGCAGGGAGCTGCACGATAATATCAACCAGATACTTACCACAACGAAAATGTATCTTGATATGGCACTGACCGAAAAAGACATCAGCGAAGAGCTGATGATTAAAAGCCACGAAAACATATCGGGAGCCATTGAAGAAATCCGAAGTCTATCAAAATCGCTGGTGCCACCATCGTTGGGCGATATCGGTTTGAAGGCGGCGGTGTCGGAGATGATTGCGAGTTTGAATATTTCTCAGAAAACTAATTTCAAACTGAAAACGAGCGGCCTCAATGCAGCGATAATTCCCGGGAATGTGCAACTGATGGTATTCAGAATCGTGCAGGAACAAATAAGTAATATTATCAAACACGCCAGGGCTACAGACGCTGAAATCAGGCTGGTAGTGGCTAATGGCGAGATGAAGATTGTCATTTCTGATAATGGTATCGGGTTTGATCCACGTAAAAGAGGTAAAGGTATTGGCCTCATGAACATTACCAGCCGTGCAGAAGTGCATAATGGTTCGGTTGACATCATTACTGCGCCAGGCAAAGGTTGTACACTGAAAATTTCAATACCGCTATAAAATAGTATTAAGCATGGGTAAGATCACTGTCTTGATTGTGGACGACCACACCCTTATCCGGGAAACCTGGTCGTTCCTGCTCGGCCGGAATGAAAACTTTGAGGTTATTGCTGAAGTAGGCGATGGACAAAAAGCTATAGACATCGCGAGGGACAAGAGGCCTAATATTGTTTTGCTCGACATCAACATGACGCCACTGAACGGCTTTGATGTATTGAAAATGATTCGAAAGCAGTCGCCAGGTTCTAAGGTAATTGCGGTTTCAATGCATTCGCAGCCTGCATATGCAAAAAAGATGCTGCGGATGGGCGCCAAAGGTTATATCACGAAAAATTCGCCGCGCCAGGAAATGCTCGACGCCATCACCGACGTACAAAACGGTAACATTTATGTGTGCCAGGAGGTGAAAAACATTTTATCGGACCAGATGCTGAGCGAAGAAGATACAGCAGCCGGACTCAACCAGCTGTCGGAGCGCGAAATAGAGGTAATTAACCAGATCCGCGATGGTTTATCATCAAAAGAAATTGCCGACAGGTTAGCGATTTCCATCAAAACCGTTGAAGTACACCGTCACAACATTCTCAAAAAACTGAAGGTCAAGAATACGGCTTCGCTGATCAATTACATCAATTCAAGTGGCCTGTAACCAGATGCATGAAAACAGTTTTACTCGTACGACATGCTAAAAGCAGCTGGGAGAACTTCTCCGTGCGCGATGAAGACCGTCCTTTGAACGACAGGGGAAAAAAGAACGCGCCGGAAATGGCCAAAAGGCTGCTGAAGCGAAAAGTTAAAATAGATGCCATTCTAACGAGCCCGGCTAAGCGCGCAAGGAGCACGGCCGAATACTTCGCCGATGCTTATGAAATAAAGAAAAACAGGTATATCGTAGTTCCCGAGCTATATATGGCCGGCCGGCAGGCCTTCCTGGATGCTATCAGGAACGCGCCTGAAAAAGCCGACCACCTTGCGGTATTTTCTCACAATAATGGCATCACGGAATTTGCCAACGAATTGACAACCACCAGAATCGATGATATGCCCACCTGTGGCGTGTTTGCGATAAAGAGCCCGGTTGAAAACTGGAAGGATTTCGGGCCCGAAAACAATGAATTTTATTTTTTCGATTACCCTAAGGCGATATATTAAATTCACCTATATTCGTTACATCGTCCCCATCCTATAGCTCCAAAGACCGCCTGGTCCGACTCCCCTGAGAAATCTCTTATAAACCTACAACCATAAACCATGAATGGAAATCTACTAAAGGTTTTCGTTGTGCTCCTCGTCACCGCATCCTTCCAGCAAGTATTCGCCCAAACAAGTTGCATCAATTACGACAGCCGTTATCCCATCACAACAAGCACGGGAAAAAAGTATCTCTGGAATCCGCTCTGGAATTTCAGTAACATGAAGATGAAAAAAGTGTCGGGCCTGAATATCGGCGGAAACAACATGTTCAACGGAATGCTTGAATATGTTCCGCCGAGTTATAGCCTCACGGCCAATAAAACAAAGAAATATCCCGTCATCATCAGCTTTCACGGCGGCGCAGCAAAGGGCTATGGCTCAAGTCTTGAGCTCTGCCGTTTATTCAAGGACCGTGGTGGTGATTCTGGAGGGCTTAAAACTTTTCCCGGCTGGGTTGAGCGGAGTACATCACACCTGACGCAGACCTACAACGGAGTGAAGTATGAATACATCGTAGTAGCTCCGCAGTTCAACAAATACGTAAGGATGCAAACAGGTGTTCCCGATAATTTTCCAACAGCTAAAGAGGTGGAAAATGTGATCAACTATGTGGTTGCGCGATATCGCATTGATCCGCGTCGTATTTATCTTACCGGTTACAGCACGGGCGCCAATATGATACTCGAGTATGCTGCGAGCAGCGTAACACGGGCCAGGCGTGTTGCTGCTATCATGCCTATTGCACTCTGTTCGCAACATGGTCACATAAATAATACTTCACGTGGTTATTACGCCAAGAATATCGGGCTGGCAAAACTGAAAACCTGGTTTGTGTATTGCGACAGCGACAACTGCGGAACCGGTCCTGCACTGAACGTTCCCAATAAATGGGTCGACAGCATTATGAAAGTGCCCGGCGCAGCGACGCCCCGATACACAAGGCTTAGAAATATCAATCCAGCAACGCTTTACAATTGCAGCGACAGCCTCTGGCACGACGCGTGGAGCAGGGCATTTGATCCGAATTTCAAGGTCAGCCATGTTTATAAGCCAACAAGCACTGTAGGTGCCAACGATGGCATCAACCTCAATATGTATCAATGGTTTATTCGCCAGGTGAATACAGCTACTGCAAGCGTGGCTTCAAACACAGAGTTGGAAGAAGGGGAAGAAATCCTGAAACCGGGAGTCACCGTGGCGCTGACACCAAATCCCTTCACAAATGAGGCTACGGCCCAGATTTCTATAGACCGGCCACAACGCTTGTATATTAATCTTTCGGATATGACGGGGCGCCTGATTCAGACAGTTACGGGAACTTATGCTGTGGGCAATACAGAGGTGAAGCTGAATGTGGCAGGGCTTCCCAGCGGAGTTTACCTGCTGAAAGTGTCGGGAGAAAATTTCACCCATACACAGAAGCTCATACGGAGATAAACTATTATCTTTCCCTTCCCGCTTTATCCAATTCTCCTCGAAAGACAGTTCCAATCCAGCATCTTACGATCACCGGCAATAAAATCAAGCTATGTTGATCACAAAGAGAACTGTACTACTATTGTTTCTTGCAATCTGGACCTACGGTGCAACCGCGCAGGATCAATGCGTTAACTTTGACGAACGCTATCCTATCACTAACGCTAACGGCAAAACGTTCCTCTGGAATCCCCTTTGGAATTTTCCAAACATGAAGCAGGTGAAAGTGACCCAGAATATCGGGTCTACAGGATACTTCAACGGGTACATGAAATACGTTCCTTCATCGTATACCGCTCCGGCTAATGCAACAAAGAAATACCCCGTTATCATTTATTTCCATGGTGGAGCATCGCGCGGAAATGGCACCAGCACACAGCTCTGCCGTTTGTTTAAAGATCGCGGTGGGGATTCTGCAACACACAAATCAATTCCGGGGCAAGTGGAACGCAACACTTCTTTGTTTACTCAAACAATAGGAGGTATCGTTGAAGAGTTTATTGTTTTTAGTCCGCAGTTTAATAAATACACGCGTTTACAGGAAGGCGTGCCTGATGCATTTCCCAGCGCAAAACAGGTGGAAGAAGTGATTGATTTTGTGGAGGCCAACTTTCGCATCGATAAAAGGAAGATATTTCTTACCGGGTTCAGCACTGGTGCAAATATGATCATTGAGTACGCAGGAAGCAGTGTTGCACGCGCTCAGCGTGTTGCAGCCATTATGCCCGTTGCATTATGTTCTGTTGAAGGTCATGAAAACAACACCGATCGCGGCATACACGCC
>JAFAGE010000375.1 GCA_023423015.1 Bacteroidota bacterium | reverse complement strand
ATCCCCAGCTTTTCGATAAAGCTTTGTGTGCCCCCGGTTGAATATATCCTGATGTTCAGGTTGTTCAACTCGCGAACGATGTTGTCGAGGCCATCTTTATAAAACACGGAAATCAATGCGGAACTTATCTTCTTGTTCATGCGGAGAGATTGATCAGGCTTTTTTGAAAGGGTGCAAAGCTAATCCAAATGCAAGTCATAGCCATATTTTTGGCAAACCAGCTACAAAGAATACAATGAGCACCAGCAATGAAAGCGGCACCAGGCGCCGGTTCGCATACATCAGCCAGCAGCTGACAAGCATGATAAACAGGTACAACAAAATAGTTTGAAATAAATTGAGGTTTATGCCGGAAAGCGTAGAAAACGGAAGCGCGTCTATTCCGGTTACTACCATGTTGAGCATCCGGATCTGGAAAACAAGAACCTGGCCCAAAAATGAACAGATGGTAGGAGAAAATGCCAGAATGCATAGGGCGATTTCACCAAGCAGGATAATTGTGGAAGCCGGAATAGCTATAAAATTTGCCGGAATGAACAGGTTGGGGAATTGTTGAAACTGAAATAAGAGAATGGGTGCTGTGAGAATCTGCGCGGAAATGGTTACGGCATTTGCTTTCCAGATATATGAAAGAATCTTTGAGCCTGGAGCAAAGAGATTGGTGATATTTCTTGAATAAAATGCAATACTGCACAATGCACCATACGACAGTTGAAAACCAAGGTCAAAAAGCCAGAATGGATCGTAGCAGAGGAGCAGAAATGCTGATGAAGAAAGATTATTGAACAGCGAAGTTTGCTTATTTGCCGCCTTACCTATAGCAATGCAGCTAAACATTACTGCCGAACGAAGAACAGAAGGGGACGCACCGGCAAGAATACTAAAAAGCCACAGACCTGCTATTACAACTAAGGCAACAGGAATACGAAAGCCTCGCTTTTCAAGGGGTTTGCATAAGAGGAGGAGTATGGTATAAATGATTCCAAGATGAAGGCCGGATATGGCAATCACGTGAACTACACCAGTGTTGCTGTAAGAAGAAATCAGTGAACGGTCCAGCTCGTTTTTATAACCAATCAGTAAGGCCATTGCCAGGCCGCATGCCTGCTGATCCGGGATGTATTTTTTCAGGTGTTGTATTGTTGCGTCCTGCAACCGGAAAATGAAGGATCTGAATAACGATACCTGGCGGCCAGGAAAGATGGCAAATTGATTTTCGGATAGGAAAACCTGGTAGTGTATGTTTTTAAGGGCGCAGAATCTTTTGTAGTCAAAACCCTTGAGCCCTGCAAAATTTTTTATTGTGTTTAGCGGTTGCGTGAATACAATTTTATCTCCATACTTAGGGAGCTTCTGCGCATCTTCAACTCTGAAATAAATCAGAATATCTCCTTCGGTAGTTTTATTGCCAACTGATTGCAAGCTGGCATGGGCTTTCCATGTCGATTTTCTTTTCAGAGGAGGTTCACCAACTACCGCAGCTATTTTCGCACCTTGTTCTAATAGTGGATCAATTTGTTTCGGTGTATTGAACGGATTCTTCTGTTCACAAATAATTGCACCTGCAGAGAAGATGGCGAGATTAATCAGCGCGCCTTGTACAGCAAACCAACGAAACCTGATTGCTGGCTTCAGCAACGAAAAAATAAATAACGCGCCCGGGGCCAGAACTAATAAAAGAAAACTAATGAGGGGTGGATTGCCAGTGTAGTATTGCACCAGGATGCCGGCAACAAACGGAAACAGTACCCGTGTAAATGGAGCTTCTTTCCAGAAAGCAATACCCGATTGCATCGAGGCAAGCTAAGCCGTGCAGGAAAACCTTCAATGATGAAAACACCGCAAACTTAGGAGGCAAAAACAGGCGGCAATCGCAATTATAAATCCTTTCACCTCTCACCTCTCACCTCTCACCGCTCACGTCTCACCTTTCACCTCTCACCTCTCCCGTTACTTGCTCAAATACATACTCCTATCCTTATACAGTTGCCTGAAGTAAGGATCGCGTAGGTCTTTGATAAAGCGGATGGCTTCACCGGTACTTTTCATTTCCGGGCCGAGTTCTTTATTCACGCCCGGGAATTTGTTGAAGCTGAACACCGGTTCCTTAATGGCAAAGCCTTTCAGTTTTTTGTCGAATTTGAAATCGGTGAGTTTATGCGTGCCGATCATCACTTTGGTAGCGATGTTGAGGTATGGAATCTGGTAAGCTTTTGCAATGAACGGTGTTGTGCGCGAAGCCCGTGGGTTTGCTTCAATCACATACACGTTACCATCTTTGATGGCAAATTGTATGTTGATGAGTCCTTTTATATTCAGCGCACGTGCAATCTTCTCTGCGTACTCTTCCATTGTTTGCACAATGAGCGGTGAGAGATTAAATTGAGGCAGCACGGCATTGCTATCACCACTATGAATTCCCGCAGGTTCTATGTGTTCCATCACACCCATTACGTGGAAATTCTCACCGTCGAAGATGGCGTCTATTTCTGCTTCCTGGCAACGGTCAAGGAAGTGGTCGATGAGAATTTTATTTCCGGGAATGTGCTTTAGCAGGCTCACTACAGCTTTTTCAACTTCTTCGTCGTTGATAACAATTCTCATTCTTTGTCCGCCCAATACATAGCTGGGACGTACCAACACGGGATAATGAACGCGGTTGGCCACTTTAATGGCTTCATCAACCGTGTAAGCTGTTCCGTAATCAGGATAAGGAATGTTAAGGAGTTTCAGCATGTCGCTGAATCGTCCGCGATCTTCTGCAATGTCCATGCTGTCGAACGAAGTCCCGATGATCTTCACTCCTTTTTCGTGGAGTTTTTCTGCCAGCTTAAGGGCTGTTTGTCCGCCAAGCTGTACAATCACGCCCTCTGGTTTTTCATGTTCAATGATTTCCCAGAGATGCTCCCAGAATACCGGCTCGAAGTAAAGTTTATCGGCTACGTCGAAATCTGTTGATACTGTTTCGGGATTACAGTTCACCATGATGGCTTCGAAACCTGCTTCTTTGATGGCTATCAGTCCGTGTACACAGCAATAGTCGAATTCAATACCTTGTCCGATACGGTTTGGACCCGAGCCAAGCACTACAATTTTCTTCTTATTGGAAACGATACTTTCATTTGACTGGCTTCCTTCGAAAGTGGAATAGAAGTATGGTGTTTTCGCTTCGAATTCTGCGGAGCAGGTATCTACCATTTTGAATACGCGGGTGATACCGGCAGCTTTTCTCTTTTCGTACAACTCTTCTTCAGTGCCGTCGTTCATGATGCGGCATATCTGAAGATCGCTGAAGCCTAAACGTTTTGCGTCCCGCAGCAGGTCGTCAGGAATTGTGGCTAAACGGTAGTTGGCAATTTCTTTTTCCAGTTCTACGATCTTCTGAATTTCATAAAGAAACCAGCGGTCGATCCCGTTGGTAGCTTTTGAGATTGTGCCCACGGAGATGCCCGCCATAAGAGCATCTTTAATACGGAAGATGCGATCCCATTTTGGTTCCTTGATGTATTCGAGCAACTCTTCGGCGCGCATCAGGTTTTTGCCGTAGTAACCTAAGCCTATTGCATTATTCTCCAGGCTCTGGCAAGCCTTCTGAACGGCTTCAGTAAAGCTTCTTCCAATCGCCATCACCTCACCTACGCTCTTCATCTGGAGTCCGAGTGTATCGTTGGCGCCCTTGAATTTGTCAAAGTTCCAGCGTGGCATCTTAACGATTACGTAGTCGAGTGCAGGCTCAAAATATGCCGAAGTATTTTTTGTGATCTGGTTTTCGAGTTCGTCCAGGTTATAACCGATCGCCAGCTTAGCGGCAATTTTTGCGATTGGATAACCTGTTGCCTTCGATGCGAGTGCAGAGGAGCGGCTCACGCGGGGATTGATTTCGATGGCAATGATCTGTTCATTATCGGGGTTTAGCGCAAACTGCACATTACATCCGCCGGCGAAGTTGCCGAGGTCGCGCATCATTCTGATGGCGGTGTTTCGCATTAGCTGGTATGCGGTATCCGACAAGGTCATCGCGGGAGCTACGGTGATGGAATCCCCGGTGTGAACTCCCATCGGGTCGAAGTTTTCAACCGTACAGATGATAACCACGTTGTTATTTGCGTCGCGCAGCAGCTCCAATTCAAATTCCTTCCATCCAAGAACCGCCTGTTCAACCAGCACTTCGTGTATTGGTGAAGCATTGAGGCCGCGGTTCAGCGCTTCGTCGAGGTCGTCTTTTGAGTGCACGAAACCACCACCGGTTCCACCCAGCGTAAACGAAGGCCGGATTACCAATGGAAACCCGATATCCTGTGCAAATTCTTTTCCTTCAAGGTAAGAGTTGGCTGTTTTAGCAACTGCTACAGGCACGCCAAGTTCAATCATCCACTGGCGAAACTTTTCGCGGTCTTCTGCTTTATCGATCGCCTTGATGTCGACCCCGATCAGCCTCACTTTATACTTTTCCCACAATCCCAGGTCTTCTGCTTCCTTGGCGAGGTTAAGAGCGGTTTGTCCACCCATGGTAGGCAGCACCGCATCAATATCATTTTCTTCAAGAATCTGCTCAATGCTTTCAACGGTAAGAGGCAGCAGGTAAACCTTATCGGCCATCATCGGGTCGGTCATGATGGTAGCCGGGTTGCTGTTTATGAGAATAACCTTGATTCCTTCTTCTCGCAGGCTTCTCGCCGCCTGGGATCCGGAATAGTCAAATTCGCATGCTTGTCCGATGATAATTGGTCCTGAACCTATGATGAGAACGGATTTGATCGAGTTGTCTTTCGGCATCTTCTGGAGCTACTTGTTCTTTTTTAAACAAATTGCGCAAAAGTAGGGGTTTTTGATGGTTTTAATGGAAGGAATAAAAAAGGCATAGGGCATAGGGCATAGGGCAGAGGGCAGATGGCAGAAGGCAGATGGCAGAGGGCATAAGGCATAGGGCATAGG
>JAFAGE010000118.1 GCA_023423015.1 Bacteroidota bacterium | reverse complement strand
CTCTTCGCCTTGAAGACAAAAATGGCCAGGAATATGCGCTGAGAAGCATTGAGAAATTTCCAGATGCGACTTTGCCGGAAGAGTTCAGGCAAACCATACTGAAGGACGCAGTAGTGGATGGTATTTCGGCCTCATATCCGTACGCGGCGCTATCTACTCCCACGCTTTCGAGGGCGGCTAAAATTCCCTACGCCGAACCAAAGCTCGTTTTTATTCCGGATGATCCCCGTCTTGGTTACTACCAGAAAGCATTTGCCAATACGCTTGCTATTTTCGAAGAACGTGAACCAAAACGTTATGGAGAGAATAAGTCGACTGAAAAGGTGTTGGAAAAAATATGGGAAGACAATGACGACCGTATTGACCAAAAAATGGTTTTGAAGGCCCGCCTGCTGGACATGTTCATAATGGACTTTGACAGGCACGAAGACCAGTGGCGTTGGAACACAACAGATACGGGTAAAGGCAAACTGTATTTTCCATTGCCCCGCGACCGCGACCAGGCTTTCTTTGTTAACGAGGGATTCATTCCCAAACAGATCCGTAAACCATGGCGTGTGCCGAAGCTGCAGGGATTTCGGCCGAAAGCCATCAATATCAAAACATTCAATTTTAACGCGCGTTTTTTTGACCGCACATTCCTGAATTCGCTCTCACGAAAAGAATGGGAAGCCCAGGCCGACACACTGATCAGCGAAATGACCGACCATGTGATTGATTCGGCTATTCGCAAACAGCCGCGCGAAATATTCAAATATTCGGGTCCAACGATTATTGAAACATTGAAAGAAAGACGTAAATACCTTAAATCTGAAGCAGTAGCGTATTACCGGTTTCTATCCAAAGAAGTAGATGTAACGGGCAGTAACCAAAAGGAATATTTTGAAATAACCAACAATGATGATGAATCTGTAAAAGTTATTGTGCAAAAGCTTTCCAAAGAAGGCGAGCGCAAATCAGTGATGTATGAACGAACATTCATGCCTGAAGAAACCAGGGAAGTTCGTGTATATGGACTGGCAGGGGAAGACAGTTTTGTAGTAAATGGTTCAGCGAATAACAGAATACTGATTCGCATTATTGGTGGAAACGATAAAGACGTTTACATCAATCAATCGGAGGCGCCCCGTAACAGGATACGCGTGTACGACATAAAAGGGGATACGGATCAGTTTGCCGGCAATATGAGAAAGGATATTTCTGATGATCCCGTATGGAATATCTACAACCGCCGCACATTCAAATACAATGTGCTGCAACCCAAAAAAGTATTTGCCTATAACCGCGATGATGGTTTGTTCATCGGTATGGGGTATCGTTACAGCACCCATGGCTTCCGGAAAGAACCGTTTAAGGTGGTTCAGGAACTTAAAGGGCAGGTGGCTATGCGAACCTGGGCGTATCGCTTTCAATACAACCTCGCTATCACCGATGTGATTGGCGGAACAGATCTGATCGTTCATGCGGATGCGAGAGCGCCGAACAACACTATAAATTACTTCGGAAAAGGCAACAACACAGCAAACCTGATTGATGATGGAAGAGGCCCCTCATACTATCGCACCCGATTCTTTCACGGCGATTTTGCGGCTTTGTTACGACGCGAAATTATGCCGGATATTGATTTCTACTACGGGCCCACTTTCCAGGCATTCCGGGTAGATAGCACTGCAAATGCCGGCAAGCTTATCTCTTTTCCGAATATTATTGGAGCGGATTCAGCTAACCTGTATAAATGGAAAACCTATATGGGTTTGGCCGCAGGCCTGGTAATCGACAACAGGAATGACGAGAACTATCCTACCAGAGGGGTCAACTGGGTGTCTAAATTCCAGATGAACAGGGGGGCCAATGCGGTTAGTTCAAATTTTTCACAGCTGTCAAGCGATTTGTCGATATACATCAGCGCAAATGCGCCACCGGTAACTGTTGTTGCATTGCGCTTTGGTGCTGCGGCTAATTTTGGTCGTTATGAATTTTTCCAATCACAATTTTTAAGTGGAACTGAAAATCTGCGCGGTTATCGTCGTTTTCGTTTTGCAGGCGATCGCATGTTGTACAACAATATTGACGTCAGAATTAGGATAAAAAATTATCAGGGTTATCTCTTTACAGGATCATATGGCATTCTGTTGTTCCACGACATTGGGCGCATCTGGGTAGATGGGCAGTCTTCGTCAACCTGGCACAATGGCTATGGCATCGGCGCATGGGTGTCGCCTGCAAATAAGATGGTGTTTACTGCAAACTACATGCGTTCCAAAGAAGGTGGATTACCGCTTGTTAGTGTGGGCTTTCAATTCTGAAGCAGCTTTCGTTTCGTTTTGAATGTTTACCTGAACACGTAACGCTTTCAGCCCCGTTACACCTTGCAGCTCCTCCAGGTCCAGGCACTCAACCTCTCCCTTCAATAAGCCGGTGTGCCGAAGAAATTCGATGTACTCCTGGTACTCTGCTGCCTGTTCCGGTTGTGAATACACGATGGCGATGGTTCCGGGTTGTGTAAGCCTTTCGTTGCTGTTCCGGATATGTACTTTGTCGATCCTTTTTTTGATGATTTCGTACCGAATGTTATAGGCGCCTTCCACATCGAACTTTCTTTCTGCTGATCTGAAGCTTATTGAAATGGGATAGTGGTGCGCAAGTATCAGTTGAGTTGTTTGAAGTGTTATCGGCAACCTGGATTCGAGTTCATGTGTCAACAAAGCGGCTTTCGCCAGCATAGTAAGTTGCCAGATCTTAAGATTTCGTAAATAAAATTCGGTGAATGGAATAGTGGGTGCTATTGCTTGTCCAATAT
>JAFAGE010000418.1 GCA_023423015.1 Bacteroidota bacterium | reverse complement strand
TCTGCTTCGTTTCTCCTTCGTTGTTTGTAGCATCATTGAACGAACCAGATTGCTACCAGATACGAACCAGATTGCTACGGAAGGCAGACGGTAGATGGCAGGTGGCAGATGGGAAAAGTGAAAGGTGAACGGTGAGAAGTGAGAAGTTCTGGAATCTCATTCTCCTCCCTCGGTCTCCGTTCTCCGTTCTCCGTTCTGCCACCTGCCATCTGCCATCTGCCAATTCTCTCACCTCCGTTACAGCAAGGTTTCCGCAATAATGATCGCGGCGCCCATGATCAGTACGAACCAGCCGAAAAATTTGCGCAGATGATGGCCGCTCACTTTCTGGCTGAAGAAGCCGCCGACAAAGCTGCCGGCAATGGCGATTGCAGATAATATGCTGATGAATGTCCAGTCGATCGGGTGCCTGCCAATATCTCCCAAAAACCCGATCAGTGAGTTGAGGGCGATAATTAACAACGATGTGCCCACGGCTTCTTTCATTGGCAACTTCATCAGTACCACCAGAGCAGGGATCAGCAGAAAGCCTCCACCTGCGCCGAGAAATCCCGTAACCAGGCCCACGAACACGCCATAGAGCACCAACTTTGTGCGGCTGGCGTTTTGCGATGATACGTCCGTAACACCACCATTTCCTTTGATCATCGAAATGGCTGCTGCTATCATCAGCAACGCAAATACAACCATCACAAAAAGAGAATGCGTAACCTGGAAGGATCCTATACTGAAAAAAACATCGGGTAATTGGGGAACGATAAAACGGCGCGTTATAAACACGGTGGTGATAGAAGAAGATCCAAATAGAAGTGCTGTTCTGAAATTCACCAAACCTTTTCGATAATTGTTGAACGCGCCTACCAGGCTCGTGGTGCCCACGATAAAGAGGGAGTAAGAAATAGCAATGGTTGGAGACACCGAAAACAGGTAAACCAATACAGGGACCGTTAGAATGGATCCACCTCCGCCCAGCAAACCCAGTGACATACCGATCAGCAGCGACGCAACATATCCGGCTATTTCCATTGTGCAAATATCATCGCATTCACGCAGTGCGAGGGTGATGAATGTCACACACCGGAGAGTTGTTCATCACTTTGTCCATTCTATTGAATTCCGGTGTATCACCAGCCATCCCTTTGTTTCCATTTTTTTCAGGAGCCTGCTGATTACTTCGCGCGAAGAGTTCAGGTCGGTAGCAATTTCCTGGTGGGTTATTTTAAGATTTTTGCCCAGTCGCTCCACCTGTTTTTTCAGGTAATCTTCCAGTCGTTCGTCCATGTTCGAAAAGGCGATGGCGTCGATTGTTTTAAGCAGCTCTTCAAAGCGGTTGCGGTACGACGTAATAACAAACTGGTACCAGGTTTTATAGCGTGTCATCCACACGTCCATGTATTCGAGCGGGATGCTCAGGATGGTGGCATCGGTGAGGGCTTTGGCCAGCACTTCGCTGGTTTCGTGTTTTGCGGCGCACACCATCGAGAGTGAGCAGGCTTGTCCTGCATCGAGATGATAAATGAAAAATTCTTTTCCTTCATTGTCTTCGCGGTAGAGTTTCACGAGACCATCGAGCACCAGCATGGTAGACCGGATGGTTTGTCCCACGCGCAGCAGCGTGTCGCCGGCTTTAAATTCCTTAATGGAGCCGTGTGTGATGAGTTCTTCAAATAAATCTTCTTCGAGAGATGGAAAGATTTTGCTAAGTGCTTCTTTGGTCATTTGGTAAAGGTAGGTTTTGTGAAGGCATAGGGCATAGGGCATAAGGCATAGGGCAGAAGGCATAGGCAGAAGGCAGTCACCGCTCATCGTTCACTGTTCACCGCTCACCGCTCACTGCTCACTGCTCACCGCTCACCGCTCACGGCTCACCGCTCACGGCTCACCGCTCACCGCTCACGGCTCACCCCTTACCCCCTATGCCTTATGCCCCATGCCCTATGCCTCAAAAAAAGTGAGCAAAAAACCAAGCATCGCTCCGCCAAGAATGATCCACGCTGTATTGATTTTCTTAAACCAGAACGTAACTACAAACCCCAGTACTGCAATTATTGCGCTTCTCAAATCGAGGATGGATGTTTTACCAATTTCCACTGCGATTGCCAGGATGATGGCGATGGATACGATGTTTACTGCATCGAGGAAGGCACTCATGGGCCGTGATTTGCGCAGGAGTGGGATGAGCGGGTTGAGCAGTGCAACGAAAATAAATGATGGCAGAAATATACCTATGGTGGCGGCTGCAGCACCAGAAATACCGCCGAGTTGCCAGCCGATGAACGTGGCGGATGAAAATACAGGGCCGGGCGTGAATTGTCCCACTGCAATGGCGTCGGCCAGTTGTTGTTTGCTGAGCAGTCCTTTGTTTACGAGTTCGGCATCGATGAAGGCAAACAGCACGTAGCCGCTGCCGTAGAGGATGGAGCCTATTTTGAGGAAGGTGAAGAAGAGGTTTGTGTTGCTGATGTCCGCGACGGGATTGGTAATCTGCAACAATGCAAATGGCACAACGCCAGCTGCGGAGTTGCGTTTGTTTTTGATAAAATAAAGCAGCACGCCTGCGGCGCCGCCGGTAAAGAGAACGATGATTTCGTTTATGCCTGCCAGTGAGGCGATGGCGGCGAGTGCGCCAAGAATGCCGAGCTCAACGTTTTTCAGTGCTTTGCGGCCGAGGCTGATCATGAGGGCAACAATCACGGCAACGATGGCGGGTTTGATGCCATAAACAAACGGTTGCACCTGCGGAAGCTGTCCGTATTGCTGGTAGAGCCAGGCGATAAAGCCGGTAATGAGCACTGCTGGCACAATAAAACAACATCCCGCCACAACGAGGCCCGGCCAGCCAGCTCGTTCGCGCCCGATGTGCATACTCAGCTCGGTAGAGTTAGGTCCCGGAATAAGGTTCGTAGCCCCCACCAAATCCAAGAAATGCTGCTGCTGCATCCACTTCCGTTTCTTCACTACTTCCTCTTCCATCAGCGCAATATGCACCGCCGGCCCCCCAAAGCCGATGATACCGAGTTTTAGGAAGAGGAGGGCTAAATCAGAAAGTGGTTTGCGCTGAGCAGACATGAATGCGTAACGGTTTTAAAAAAGCGAAAATATCAAATCGGCTAATAGACAGTCGGCAAGTGTCAGTTTGGAACAAGTCGTAACCCCAAACACAACAAATTTTTATAATATATCGTTAACAAAATATCCACCTATTAAAAATCTACCATGACTAACACTAACGTTATTGAAAAAGGCATGAAGGCCAGATTCGAGGAGGCGCAGAAAATCGAATCGTTCGTAAAAGGACAGGCATTTGAAGATTATGTAAGAGCTGAAATATTCACCAAGGAATATTATGCCCAGGTTGAACGAACGCATGGATACGAAATGAATAGTAAAGATTTCGTTGAATCCTCGTTAAATCCAGATTTCAAATTGCGTGACCTGGCAACAAAGAAAGAATTCTGGCTTGAAGTAAAATTTCGGCGCCTCGTGCGAAAAGGTAGAGTAAAATGGTGCAAAGAATATCAGCTAAGGAGATACTTATCGTTTAGTAAAGAAACTCCGATGTTTATATTACTGGGTGTAGGAGGAAATCCAGAAGCACCGGCTGCGGTTTATTTGATACCTATGGAACAAGTGAAGTTTTCCAGTCTTTTTATTACCACTCTTAAGAGATATGAAATCTCCCGCGGTCAATCAATAACGTCACGGCTTTTGTGGTATCGATAGTTTTTACTTCTGATTTCGTCGCGGCAAAGACTGTGTATTCTATGGCAATAATTTAGGATAATTTTTTAAAAACTTACCGAAGGCCGGTATCGTGCCATTTTTCCAGACGAATAATTCCAATAACTGTTCATGACTTAGCACAGCCTGACTTGTCAGGCTTATTAATTTATCTTCGTTCGGGTACCTATACAGCCTTTCCAACTATTAATGAAGTCTGTTGCGTCTGAAAGCGTGTTGAAGTGAATGGCCGGAAATAGTTTTCCCGCTTCTACTGAATTCTACTGCTAGACTGGATTTTACAATCTAATTAAACTGAACCTGCACTGAATACTCATTAAGGAACCGTTCCCAATAGTCCTGCACAAACTTGTTCAAGTCATTATCAATAGAACGAACTGGAGCAACCATTGAAATGTGTACGCCATTCAGAGCGTCTTTCTGGATGTTATAACGATTGTCTATCGATTTCAAATGTAGAGAAGCAGCATTCAATGCGTGTTTTCTGTCGGTGAAATTGGAAAAAGCAAATCCTGTGCAGGCCTGAATGCCATCGGTCAGTAACAAAACGTGTTTCTGTTTTCGAGCTGAGTGTTTCCTGGAAATTACCTCGAGTGCTCCTATTATGTCGGTATTATTCTCTGTTTTACAAGAATTCTCCATGGCTAAACGACGCTTAATGCTTGCTGCTACTGCTTCTTTTTGCCTTTTGACTTCAGTGTTGTAGGTATACATTGCGGTATTTCGCTCAAGCGCACTCTTATTTTTTGTGTTTGGAAGGGCAGGTATGACATAACTCGTATCCGCAGATGATGAGGCTGTGTTTCCATGTATGAAGTATACGTAGATGCGATCGTTCGGATTTTGCAACATATTGACATGGGTGAAGACCGATTTCATTGTCTTTTTCAGAACTGCAGAATCTTTATAGCTTACGCTCTTTGACTTATCGATAAAGACAAGGACGTCTTTGGGGTCCTGGAGAACGGTAGCAACAGTATGCTGGTTTGTTTGCCCGCAGGCGCCGAGGATGGCCGTGATGCATAAAGGGATTAGATAACGCATAAAATAAAGTTTAGTCAAGTTGAATTATATCCACATCAATGTTTTTGTCGACAGCCTCGGAATTGCGAACCTGCTGCGCAATCAGGCGTCTCAACGCCACGAATGGTCTGGTGCGGCGCCCGGCAGTCGGAGAATTCGTCACCGTCTTGCTATTTATCGGGATTATTGGGGAGTGATTTTGTTCCGTAGTTTGGTTGCGATATGCCTGATCGAATATCCAGTCTTGCGGCACTTGTCCTGCGAGCTTACGCCCACGATCAACGGCTGCCAGGTATAATGCGGTAGACTTTGCTATGTTCTTGACCATTTCGCCATGCTGATACAATGGAATAAGCATTCGTTTTTCTTTTACCTCTTCATCTATCTCGATAGCAGGAACAAGGCGTTGCATCTGCTCCTGTAAATCTTCAATCTCTGTGCACGCCTTAACTTTATCACTTTCGTATTCTGCTTGTTTTTGAAAGATTTTTAACACCTTTTTCTTTCTGTTGCGTATTACGGCCAAGTTCCAATGTATTCTGAAATTTTTATGTATGACTGGTAGTGATATTCCCAGGCACACTGCTCCTGCGATTGCAAATAAAAGTGTCGAGCTGACAATGCCGACTTTACGAGCCCATTCATGTTCGAAGCCGGAATTTACTGCGGCAGCTGTTCCTTCCATAACAATGTCTGTGCTGCTTTGTTCGAGAGAAATACTGTGTTTGATGACGTCTTCTCTAAAAAGTCCCAGGGCGAAAAGCATTCCAAGCACTGATAGTGCAATGATGCTTATGCACCAGGCAAATCTTCTTTTTTTATTCTGATTATGGTAAGGTTCCTCAATAAGCCGGTCATAGGCCGGCTTGAGAACCACTGCCAAACCCGACATGGCTAATGCAAACAAGTGGGAGGAGAATGTCTTTTCTCCGTCTTGCGTTAAGCCAATTTTTAACGTGTCAGCTACAATGTTCAGGCATATAGTATAATCTGCTGCAATAAAAAGACAAGCGAAGAAGAAAAAGAGAATACCCGGTAACAGAGGGTAATCACTTTGATTAGCTTTAATCTGCTGCATTGCAGCCTGTGCTATAGCCTGCTCTTCTTTCCAGAAAGCAAGCACCTTTTCCAGGTGATTCAATCGAAATTGAATCGATTCCTTTTCGGCTTCTTTCAGGTGCTTGCGTGTGCTCAGAACAGCATATTGTTGCTTTTCCTCCAGTTGCTGTTTAAGCAAATCTTTTATCTGTTCCCGAATATGGTAGATAGATTTGTTTTTGAACTCGCGAAAATGGTAGGCATCTATAAACCTCTCAAAATGTTCGGTGTTGCTATCCAGCAATCCGTCTATCATTCCCTGGTCATAGGTATTGATCAGTTCCGGTGATCGATCTTGCTTAATCAATGGAAGGTTTCCGTCTGCTGTTGGCTGAGGAAGGGTAGGCGCATCCGTTTTTTCCAATTTGTTGGCCGGCTTATTTCTTATTAAACTTTTGAGCAAATTCATAAGCTAAGGTGTATTCACTTTCAAATAAATTGATCTTATTATTTTTCTCTTCTTCCAGGGACGCGATGCGAACATTACAATCTTTTAAGGCACTGGTAAGTTCGGCGAGCCGAGATTTCAACTTTTCATAATCGTCTGTCACTCGACGTACCGCTTTTCTGGAATCTATTCGTTTACGCCATGTTTGGATATCTCTTGTAACCATCTCCAGTGTTCCCGATCCGAGCTTGCCACAGAACAATAATAACACCAGGAGAACCAGACCTATAAATAACCAAAACATCGAATCGCTGCTGGTTGAATAGGCGAGATATGAGATGAACAGCGTGGCTGTAACAGGAGGTGAAATTTCTAAAAGTCCATCCCTGAAATTGTAGCTTTTGCTGAGACCTTCAGTCGGCGAACCTAGCATGTAGGAAATTGGGGTTAGTTGAGCGAATAGGGCGAACAGATACACGCCAATTGCAGCCCACGTTCCATATATCGTACTTATATAAAAATGTACAATGAAGAAACAGCCGACACCTGAAGCTACTATCATCAGCAGGCGAACGATGTATCCTGGTAATGATGCGCTTAGAGAAAAGGATTGTTCGTCCGACTTTTCACTTTTCGCAATATCCAGGCTTTGTTTAATTTTTTCTATCTCTGCTTCAATGCTTTTCGCGGTTACATCTTCAGGCGCAATGAGCTGCTGATAATAACTTTTGATCGCCGCGATTTTCTCTGTTTTGTTGGTGCCGTTCCATCCGAACAGTACCCCCTCATCACGAAGCAAACCATCGTTTTTGATCCATGCATTGGGCTCATCGATGTATACAACTCTGCGTTGCTCTTGCAATGGATCTTTGCCTTTGGCGGGCGTTACTGCATGGTCTGTTGGCGTTCCCTTTTCGTTAAGGTCGTGGCCATTCAACTTGGATGCATGCCCATTCAACAAGGGGTCTGAAGTAGCAGGACCTTGCATATAAAAATCTTTTATCTTAATTAATGGAGGAACTTCAAAGGAGTACCCATCAAGGGAAGGATAAGCAGGTTTAATGGAAGAGGATACGCCAAAATAATAACCAGAATTGAAATGTCATAGCATCGGGCATTAATTTCTTGGACAGTGTTGGTTACTCTGAATCTTTTTCAACGATTCCTTTTGATATTGTTTCAACACAGGTTCATTACGCTTTCCCAGCATTAGATCTGTTGTCCTTCCGGGAGTTTTTGTTGTCCGCCAAGGAGCGAAAGTTGTCCGCAGGGGAGAGTTCTTATGCTTTAAATAATTGATATTCCTGATCGGGGAATAGTTCCAACTCAACATGCATCTTGAATTTCTTCGTAGTTATTGCATGCTTTGTATCAGCTATTTTTTGAGATATCTCGAAGGGTTCTGGTTCGTATCTGGTAGCAATCTCGTATAGTCAGCGACTATACGAGATACGATAGAGAGGGCCACCAGAAGGCCAGAGAAGTCATTTCTTAAACTTAAAAAACAAAAATTATGGCAAAGCAGAGTAATAACCTCATCATGCAAGACACACGAGGCGTAATAGGAAAGCAGGTTGTTTTCAAAAGGAGAGGAGGCGTAACATACGTTGCCGCCGCTCCGGCGATTAATCCTAATCGCAAACCAACACCCAACCAGCTGTCGGCGCAAAACCGGTTTGCTTTTTCTGCGAACTATGCAAAGCAGGCGATTAAAGATCCTGTAATGAAGGCGATGTACAAGCTGGCTGCGAGCACAAACCAATCGGCCTTTAATGTTGCTTTGAAAGACGCTTACAACCCACCAGAAATTATGCAGGTAATAACCCAAGGCTATCGCGGTCAGCCAGGTGACTTGATCTTAATCCAGGTGGTAGACGATTTCAAGGTAGTCAGCGTGGAATTGGTGATTCTCGGCAGCAGCGGCTCAGAACTCGAACGAGGTTCCGCAACCGTTAGTCGCGATCAGACACTCTGGACTTACACAGTTAGTCAACAGGTGCTATTGATCGCAGGTTGTATAATCGTAGTATATGCCAGCGATCTTCCTGGAAATCGTTCGGAGTACGCAGTTATGATGTAGTAAGGGTTGTCATGAGCCGGGTGTCGTTCATCATGCTAACTGTAGCCTGACATGAATATGAGGCTATAGTTCTACCTAAAACGAGAGTCAAAAGCCGAAGAGCATATCCAGGTCATATTGTGCTCATCTATTTCAGTGCGTAGTAAGTTTCCACGCATATCATACGTATGAGTACCATAATTCCATTCGACAAGATTTGAGTTCCCTCCCCATGATGATCTGAATGTTACCCGCTGATGCTTTGGTTGAAAGTAACCCATCACCTGCAGGATGTCAAACACATCAGTCATCAATCCTGCTGAATAACCCCTCGGAACATAGAAAAGATTTTTATCGCTTCCTTTTGTAGTGTCATAGGTGTATTGCACTCCAAAACCTACATCAAAGCTGTAATCGTGTTCATCTCCTTCCCCGCCGATCACAGCCAGGATGTTTCCATAGTCGTCCGTCTTAACGCGGTATTCATTGCTCGGATTTCCTGCTGTAGTGAACCCCGTGAGTCTTTTCCGATTATCATAATTAAACACCATAGAGGGCGACGCGGTGTCAAAAGACACAGACATTACCCTTGTAGCGTTATCAACAACAGTGATCGACCATTTCACGTTGGCTGAACTTTCGATGAGTGGGGTGTCAAGGAGACCATCGCCTTCTCCTTCAGTATCATTATGATCCCACCAGTGCTGGCCAGCCTGTGTGCCTTCAATAACCAGTGTATTACTGTCTGGATAGGACACACTATAATCGTGTACGTACTCCGTACCAAAAGCGCCTGCTGATTCGAAGTGAATGCGAATTAACCTGCCTTGCGTATCGTACTTTTTCTTTAGCTGCGTGCCGAATCGGAAGTCGTCGGAGTAATAGCCTTCGTGCATACACGGCTTGGTAAAATTGTTTTCGTTTCTGAGGCGCTCCAGAAGTTCCTCGTTTATTTTGGTGCAAGCCGGCAATATGAGAACCATAGTGCCAAAAAGCACAATTCTGGCTATTAATTTAATCATGGTCACTATTTTCCTAAAAGAATGTGTAATTGCAATGTACTGTTTTGTATGCGCATTAAATTGAATTGGAATTGAATGTTTTAAATTTCGTTGAGAATATCTGAACCAATATTCCAATTCAACTTTTCCCCTTTGTCGAAAAGATTGACAAGAAGTAATCCACATGTATTTTTATCAGTAGGTTTGTCTTCTATCACATCGTAAAACAATCCCGATTTTAATATTACCGAAGGCTGCACATTGTCTGGGTATACAAGAAACCTTTTTGTTGCTGTCCACAGGTTTCCGTAAACGTCCATTTGTCTTACGTCCGCTGCTGAGATCGAATTTTGATATTTCCATTTTGTGTCGAGCACAACGGTCTTTTTGTCCTTAACAACGATGATGTCTGGTTGTTGTTTTAACATCCAACCGTCAGGATGCTGCCAGTAGGGTTTAGAATCTTGCAGAAGAACACTCGCCGCAAAGTTCGGAGCTGCGCGAACAAGCATCCTTGCAATGAAAACCTCCCATAATAAGTTCATGTCTATCATAATCGCAAATACGTGATTGGATCCTCCACGTAAATCTGGATGATAGTTGAGAAGTACCATTTTGGCTAACTCGATAGCCTTTTTGTAATTGGTCGTTTTTCGGTCAAATTGAATTTTATCAAACAGGGATTTATTCACGGCAAGTGGTGAACAAGGAGGAAACCCAGTTAGCAAACGATCGGCGTGAGCACTGATGTGCATCGAGGTTTTCAATTCCTTGACCAAGTGTAAAGCTTCATGCAATATCCGGTTGTATATGTTATCCCTGTCAAATACCTGATAGCTGACATAGAATCGTTCTTTATGAAGGAGATTCGTGGTCAGATGCTTCTGCAAGAGCAACCGTCCTTTTAGTGCTGAACTGTTGGAACTGGTGTTTCGATACTTTTTTACAAGGCCTGCATGCATTAATGCTTCAACTTCGTCGAGAAAAATCTGGATATACGCTTCCAATACATTATACGATTTTGTTTCCAGGTGAGCCTGTGTACTGGTTTGCGCAGGCACCTGCAGGCTGATAACTAACATGTCTAAAAGTGTCTTCTGCCACACTTTCTTACTCAGTGGATGACGGTCAGTTTTAGGCAAGATTTCTATTGTGAGATCTGAGATCTTTATTACTCCAACGTAGTTTGCAAATTTTACTTTATTGTAGAAAATGGTGTACCATTCATACCTGGAATTGATGGAGATCCATTTGGAAAGTTGGGTGTAGTGTTCCTGGGTAAAGACTACGCGGTCTTCTCCATACTCCCGGCCTATATGCAGCCATTCATGTTCGAATACTTGTATGGTTTTATTTGGCAAGCAGCTGAGTTAAGGCAGAATGAATGTCAAAATTGTCATCGATTGGTTTAAGCTCGTACTCTTCTTTAGTAAAATCGTCACCGTCGGCAACGGCGAATTTTGGTTTTTGCTTCTTCGGTTCAATGAAACCTTTGCCTAGAATGAGATACAGCTTTTTGAAATCATTGAAAAAGAATTCCTTTAATAAAGGTATTACCTTGTTCCTGAACACATTCACCAATCCTCTTGTTTCTTTTATATGCATGAAGTATGAATGACCGATCTGGTGATCATCGTCCAATAGATAGGAAAGCCTTTCGTTCAACTGCTTTATTACTTCCTGGAGATTGGTGCTACCTACGCTTGTCGGTATCAAATCAAGCGAGGGCGGCATGTATTCAAAACTGAATCTCCTTCTTAATGCGGTATCAAGTGCCTCAATACTTCTATCAGCCGTGTTCATGGTGCCAAGAACATAGAGGTTTGGCGGAACGAAAAAGGCTTCTTTTGAATAGGGTAATTTGGTTTGTAGTGCCTCCATTTCCCCCGCCCTTTTATCATCTTCTAATAATGTGATCAATTCGCCGAAGATTGCCGCAATGTTGCCACGATTGATTTCGTCAACTATCAATACATAGTTGTTGACTTCTTTGCCCTTAACTTTTTCCCAATCTATCTTGGAGACGGCAGCCATCTTTTCAGAATATGTATACTGGCTTTTCACTTTTTTGTGTTTTACTATCGAAGTGTCTTCCCTTGTTTCTATGAGTTTATTTAGAACACTCCAATATGCGGTAGAATTCATTCCTCCAATCAGCGCCCGAAAATCTTTATTGATATTACTCACGACGCTAAGGTCGGGTATATTCGAGTACAATAATTCTAACCTGTTTTTAGACACAGTGTATCTGATGTCTTCGCCCTCTTTATGCCTGGTCCAGATGTTATCGTTTTCGGAAATGTGTGTTATTTCAATTTCCCCACCTGTTTTTGTTGATAGATAAACTTTCTCTCCCCTTGCTAACTTTTCACCTACATCTTCGATAAACATGTCGTACAAGTCTGAAAACTCAAGTAAGTTTTTTACACCCTCGTCGTCGCGGGTAGCATATTCAAATGCTGCATCTATCGCAATCCGCTTGAAAATTCCCGGTTCTACCTGATATGTCAAGCCTTCCGATGACTCCTTATCCAGTATAGGCTTGATACCCTCGATAAAGTCTTCATAACTCATACTCTGGTGGAACGTGGTGAATTGTATTCTGCCTTCATGAACAAGAGTCTCGTAGTAGTTCTTGATATGCTTGCGCTTTTCTTCCTCTGTACCGGTTTGTGGCCATTTATATAGAGGGTTGGCTATTTGAATTGCTTTATGGATCGTTGAATATGTTTTTCCTGTTCCGGGAGGGCCGTACAAGATCACATTTCTTGCATCGCTACTTTGATGTTTTTTGTCTGTTTTTTTAGAATCTACGATGGTACCTGGATCTCGCAAAAATATTTCCTTAATGTGCTCTGGATTTGTAATCCTTCGAATTGTATCCCAGTACCCCCATGCATGGGGGAGTGTGAATGGCTGAAACTCGTCGTCCCAGTCCACTTCAAGTGTTTGTCCGTCTTTCGGGTTTTCGGTCACCTGGCCTATAGCCTTTATTTCCATGGTATCAGCCTGCTTGTTCGTGGACTTGATAGCTATACGACTTCCTATCCTTACAGAATTCACGACTTCCACAAATTTGTCTGTATACCCGTTTTCCCAGATTTGTCCCGTCACGAACCTTTCGGTTTGATCCTGGGGATTTGTATTGTCCCAAAAGGCACCTGCGAGATAGAAGTCTGTAATGCTGATGTTTGAATGCAGGTAGGCCTTGCGATTATGAATAATATTAAAGTATGCAGCAAAGGTTGGAAATTCATAAAATGGCTCTTTAAAGAACTTGTGTTGTATTTTCTCTACCTGTCTTACATTATTTGATCGTTCTTTGCCGCTTTGAGTAGCGATTTCTTCAAATATGTTCTTTACGTCAAATAGCGACTTTCCTGCGACATTAAAAAAGCCCGCCGGTAAGGGATTAATCAATGAGCCATCCGACATTAGAATCCCAAACGACTTAAATACGAAATCATCCCCGAGGAGCACAATGCGGTCATTTGGAACATATTTCGATGCGTCGAATGAATTTTCTTTGACAATAAAGAATCTAATGAAATCGCGATTCGCTGCTTCCTTACTAAACTCAACATAGTCGATTATCTGGGAAGCAATGTAGGGTTGAAAAAGAGCTTTAACTCTTGCATTTTGTTCCGGATTGCAGGATGATAGGCTGAGAAAGTCATCCGCTGTAAGCGCGAACTTGTCCACGTCTGTAAAAGTCATGTGAACCCGATCCTCCAAAGTCGAAAGCACACCTGAGTACACATTCCCGGTGCCGATGAAAAATCCCCTGTCTCCTGGTTTTAACGTTGAATAGATCTTTTTCCACCTCGATTCTGTGGGATCAGCAAGTGTTATTGTTTTATTATCTGCATCATATTGCTCTAGCTGGGTAAACTTAAAGATTATATTTTTCATACTTTTCTGGGATAGGTAAAGTTCAAAACGAAAGAACACAAAAAAATTAACACGATCAAAATGCTTAGTAGTCAAAATACCGTGGATTCCAATTTCATTGAACGATTGAACTTACTTAACGAATGATTATATTGCGACTTTCTAACCACCTTATCTAACCAATGCCAAAACTCGACCTTTCGACCCTGGAAAGCTGGCTGTGGGACTCGGCTAACATACTTCGGGGATCTATAGACAGCTCAGATTTCAAGAATTACATATTTGGCCTCCTGTTTTTGAAACGTGCAAACGATGTGTTTGACGAGGAAGTGGAAACGATTATGAAGCGCGATGGTGTGAGTCGCGAAGACGCTGAGCACGAAACCTACCTGTACATACCGCAGGAAGCGCGCTGGTCGGCTTTGAAAAAGGAAACGGAAAACATTGGCGTTGCGCTTGACAAAGCTTTTGCGGCCATTGAGCGAGCAAATACCGGTCTGGAAG
>JAFAGE010000246.1 GCA_023423015.1 Bacteroidota bacterium | reverse complement strand
ACATGCATCCTGGAACTTCTCACTTCTCACCGCTCACCTCTCACTTTTCCCATCTGCCGTCTGCCGTCTCACGTCTCACGTCTCACGTCTCACGTCTGCCTTATGCTCTTTTCCGTACTTTCGCGGCACTTTAAAATGCCTATATGAAACAGCTGGTGCTTACTTTATTTGTTTGCCTTTTTGCTTCAACCGGTTTCAGCCAGTATTGGCAGCAACGGGTGAAATATACAATGGACATCGACATGGATGTTCGCACAAACCGTTTTACCGGCAAACAACAGCTTGAATACACCAACAATTCACCCGACACGCTTACGCGCTTATACTATCATCTATACTTCAATGCTTTTCAGCCGAACAGCATGATGGATGTGCGCAGCAGGCATATGGGTAACATTCGCACCAACAACCGCCAGGAATGGGATCCCAGGGTGAAGGATCGGATTTCGAAACTTAAAGAAGATGAAATAGGTTACCACAAAGTGCAATCGCTCACCATGAATGGCATTGAGCAGAAATTCACCGTTCACGAAACAATTCTGATTGTTAACCTCAGCAAGCCTATTCTTCCAAAATCGAAAGTGACATTGAACATGTCATTCGAATCGCAGGTGCCATTGCAGATCCGGCGCTCCGGACGTGATGCAGCGAATGGGGTGAGATTCAGCATGGCGCAGTGGTACCCCAAGCTGGCTGAGTACGATGAAAACGGCTGGCATCCTGATCCCTACGTAGGTCGTGAATTCTATGGCGTCTGGGGCGATTTCGACGTCAGGATATCCATCGATAAAAATTACATCATTGGGGGAACAGGTTACCTGCAGAATGCAAACCAGGTTGGGTTTGGCTACGAATCCCCGGGCACAAAAGTGAGTAAGCCTTCAGGCAATAAAATCACCTGGCACTTTATCGCTCCCAATGTGCACGATTTTATGTGGGCAGCAGACCCGGATTATAAACACACTACCCGCAAGGTTGAAAATGGACCGACGATACACCTGATCTACAAAACAGGCGACGAAGCTAGATGGAAGGAAATCGCCGACGCCACTGTTGCCGTATTCCCATTTATTACAAAAAACTTTGGCGCCTATCCGTACAAACAATATACGTATATACAAGGTGGAGATGGTGCCATGGAATATCCAATGTCAACATTATTGAACGGCCCGACACTCGGCAGTGCATTTCACGAACTCATGCACAGCTGGTACCAGGGTCTACTAGCTACGAATGAGTCGGAATATGCGTGGATGGACGAAGGCTTCACCGAATGGGCGACAGACAAAGTGCAGGACCATTACAGCCAGGTGATATTGCGCAAGCGCGACAAAAACAATCCGTCTGCAATTGCAACACTCGACTCATTGGCGAAAGTTCTTCCAAAATATCACAACGAAAATTACGCTGGCTATTTGTACCTCGCAAAGTCCGGAATAGAAGAGCCACTTACCACCCACGCCGATCACTTTGAAACGAATACAGCATATAGTCTCGCTGCCTACACCAAAGGATGTGTTTTCCTCTCTCAACTGGGCTATATCGCCGGCGACGAAACACTGAAGAAGATAATGCTTGAATACTATTCAAGGTGGAAATTCAAACATCCCGATGCAGACGACTTTTTCCGCGTAGCCGAAAAAGTTAGTGGCATCGAGCTCGACTGGTACAAGGATTATTTTGTGTATTCAACCAAAACCATCGACTACGGAATCGACAGCCTTTGGGAAGAAGCAGGCAAAACAAAGATCAGGTTGAAAAGACTTGGTGACATGCCGATGCCCATTGACCTGAATATTCAGTATAAGGACGGCACATCGGAGGTAGCATACGTGCCATTGAATCTGATGTTTGCCGGCAAACCTGCTGAGACAGATAGTGTAAAACAAGTTGTGTATGAACCGTGGCGGTGGACGCACGATACTTATACAATTGAGCTGGACAAACGAATCAACACGTTGAAAGTAATTGAAATCGACAGCAGCCAACGCATGGCCGATGTGGAAAGAAGAAACAACAGGTTGGTGATACCATGGTAGGCAGGTCTCACGTTCGCCGTCTGCCGTCTCAGGTTTCTCGTTTCACGTACAAGAGATATTTCTTGCGGAAAACTTCTTCAGCAAATATCTCGTACACTTCCATTATTCTCGGGCGGCAGCCGCTTTCGGCTATTTCGTAGTTCAGGTCGCCTCCCTTCAAACAAATCAGACCATTCGGAACAGGTAATTCATCTTCTTCGTCCGATGGAAACTTCGCGCGCGCAATCAGCGGCTTCGACCATTTCCATAGTTCACCCAGTGGAGCCACTGCGCGCGACACAACCACATCAAATTTGCGATTTGTAATTTCTTCGGCTCGCCCATGCTGCGTTGTAACATTTTTAAGCCCGATGGCCTCCGACACAGCATCAACAACCTTTATTTTTTTGCCGATACTATCTACAAGATGGAATTGTACCTGCGGAAAAAAGATCGCAAGAGGAATACCAGGAAAACCTCCTCCTGTTCCGAGGTCCATCACTTTCATCCCGTTTTTGAAATCAAAGGCTGCTGCAATACTCAGTGAATGCAGCACGTGCTTTTCATACAGGCTGTCTTCATCCTTTCGGGAAATTACATTGATCCTGCTGTTCCATTCTTTATATAGTGGTTCAAGCATCGCAAGCTGTTGCAGCTGATGCTCCGAAAAATCGGTAAAGTAGCGGGTTATCAGTTCCAGCTTTTCTTCGGCTTTTTCCATAATGCTGGGGCAAAGATCAGATAGTAAAAGAACATCCACACATCCAGTAGCCACCACCAGGCAAAAAGATCGGATTCATTCAGGCGGCGCATAGCTTTGTAGTAGACGAGCGCCTGCACAAGAAGTCGCAGGAAAAATACTCCCAATACTATCCGCCAATCGAATGTGACCAAAGCGGCAACAAACAAGGGATAAAAAAGAAAATGGCTTGTCGAGTACAAGCCAAGCAAAAATTTATGTTTGAACCGGTAATATCTTCCGGTAGTATAATGTCTTCCTTTTTGCCTGTACCAGGCACCAAAACTTGTTTTCGGCTCCGACAGAGTAAACGCCTCACTATCGAGCACCACATTTGTATTCTTTGCGTTAGCTACCTGGTTGATAAAAAGATCATCATCGCCGCCCGGCACATGGTTGATCGAAGAAAATCCCTTGTTTCTGAAGAATAATGTCTTTTTATACGACAGATTTCTACCGGCACCCATATATGGTAATCCGGCCAATGCAAAAGAAAAATACTGTAATGCTGTGTGAAAAGTCTCGAACCGGATCAGCTTATTCAACACTCCGGGCTTCTTAAAGTATGCTCCATATCCAAGCACAATCTCGGTACCATTAACATAGGCATCCTGCATTCGCGTTATCCAGTGTTCCGACGCAGGCACACAGTCAGCATCTGTTAACAAAACGATTTCGTGTTTGGATTCTTTAATACCCATTGAAAGCGGATATTTCTTACCCGGAATTCCTTTGGCCTCCTGTTTGAGGCTCACGATGCGCAGATCTTTGAATGTTTTCTGAAATTCCTCGAGCAGGTAACGGGTTTCGTCCTGGCTATTGTGGTTAACCACAACCACTTCGCGGGTGGAGGGATATTGCTGAACAAGTACGCCAGGAAGATTTTTCGCCAGGTTAGCCGCCTCATCCCGGGCGCAAACAATGACGCTGACAGGGTGTTGCTGTGATTTTTCTTTTGGCCGGGGTTTAAAAAAAGAGACTTTAGTGAATAAAAACAAATAATATGTTAACTGAATCGCTGTGACGCCACAGAACAGGTAGAAAAGCATTTGCTAAAATAAGGATTTAGTACTTTTGGTAATATGGAAGTAAACGATCTTTTGATTGAAAACCTTGCAAAGCTTTCGCATCTTAGTTTCGACGATGCGGAAAGGGAAAAAATCAAATCCGACCTGCAGCAGATGATAACCTTCATCGAAAAATTAAACGAGGTCGATACCACCGGGGTTGAGCCTTTACTTCATATGAGCAATAACATAAACATCCTCCGCGACGACGTAGTGGAAGGTTCTGTATCTCGTGAAGAAGCGCTGAAAAATGCACCCGATCACGATGGCGTCTTTTTTAAAGTACCGAAAGTGATCCGCAAATGAGTATCACCTCCATTATTCACCTTGAAGAAATACACAAGAGCTACTTCATGGGCCGCCAGGCCATCAACGTTCTTAAAGGCATTTCGCTCGACATCTTCCGCAACGAATATGTTGCCCTGATGGGGCCCTCAGGATCCGGGAAAAGTACGCTGATGAATATCCTGGGATGCCTGGACTCCCCTTCTTCAGGCACTTACATTCTGAACGGGCATGACGTCAGCAAAATGTCCGACAACGACCTGGCAGAAGTGAGGAACAAAGAAATTGGTTTTGTGTTCCAGCAGTTCAACCTGCTTCCGCGTCTGAGTGCTCTTGAAAACGTGGCACTTCCCCTGGTGTATGCAGGTGTAACCAAAAAGCAGCGCACCGAAATGGCAATGGAAGTGGTGAAGAAAGTAGGCCTGGAAGACCGCAGCCACCACAAACCCAACGAATTGTCGGGTGGTCAGTGCCAGCGCGTTGCTATTGCACGAGCGCTCGTAAACAATCCATCCATTATTCTCGCCGACGAACCTACCGGTAATCTCGACAGTAAAACATCAATTGAGATTATGGAGATATTCAACAGCATTCACGCCAGCGGCAATACCGTGGTGCTCGTCACTCACGAAGAAGATATTGCACATTATGCTCATCGCGTAATACGTTTGAAGGATGGCATAATTGAAAGTGACATCAAAAGCAAAGCTGCAATAGCAGAGAAGTAGCCGGCCGGCTTTTCCTTTGTAACTTGCCATCATGGCCCGCATATATACAAAGACCGGCGATTTTGGTAAAACGTCCCTCATAGGCGGAACCAAGGTTCCCAAAAGCCACCTTCGGATAGAAAGTTACGGTACAGTAGATGAGCTGAACAGCTTCATTGGACTGCTTATTGATCATACCGCGCACGAGCCTTCGGTGAAAACTTTACGCGAAGTTCAGGATCGCCTGTTTACGATCGGCAGTTCGCTTGCCTGCGACCCCGATAAGGAGCCGAAGATGAAATTGCCCGACCTGCACGAAGAAGATATCAGCCTGCTCGAAAAAGAAATTGATGAAATGACCAATCAGCTGCCGGTGATGAAATCGTTCATCTTACCCGGTGGTTCACCTGCTGTTTCAACGGCACACGTTGCGCGATGTGTATGCCGCCGCGCCGAGCGCGTATGCGTTCACATGGCAGAAGAAAGTATGTTCGTGGATGAACTGGTAATTAAGTACCTGAACAGGCTCAGTGATTACTTATTTGTGCTTGCGAGATTTATCGGCCAACTGGCCGGGGCGAAAGAAATAGTGTGGCAGCCGAGGATCAATACTCATCCTCGTTGAAAAAGAAATCGTCCTGGCTGGGATAATCCGGCCAGATATCTTCAATGCCTTCATAGATTTCGCCCTCGTCTTCCAGCTCCTGCAGGTTCTCAACAACTTCAATGGGCGCGCCGCTTCGGATTGAGTAATCGATTAATTCATCTTTGGTAGCCGGCCAGGGTGCGTCTTCGAGGTAAGAGGCTAATTCAAGTGTCCAAAACATGATTTGCCGATTAATTTGCGCAAAAGTAACAGTAAAGATGAAATAACCAAATCTTCTTTAGAATCTTGTACCGATTTTATAAAGTTGTTTATAATCCACAGATTGTGAGTGCAGAAACTGCGCTTTGTAGTAACTTGACCCGCTTATAAAAATGATGTTACAAGCCAGGGATATACATAAAAATTACGGAGCACTCGAAGTGTTGAAGGGAGTGGATCTCCAGCTTTCGGGCGGAGAAATCGTGAGCATTGTCGGCCCTTCCGGGTCCGGAAAGAGTACTTTACTGCACATCCTTGGAACACTCGACCGGCCAGACCGCGGGGAGATCTCCATCAACGGCAGCAGCATAAATTCTCTGAGTGATAAACAACTCGCCGCCTTCAGGAACCGGCACATTGGTTTTGTGTTTCAATTTCACCATCTGCTACCCGAATTCACCGCAATCGAAAATGTATGTATACCCGGATGGATCGCGGGGAAAAAAAAGAAGGAAACGAATGATCGAGCAGCTAAGCTCCTGGAAACGCTGGGACTGGGTGGCCGCATCGATAATAAACCATCGCAATTGTCGGGTGGCGAACAGCAGCGTGTAGCCGTTGCACGCGCGCTTATCAACGAACCCTTGATCGTTTTTGCCGACGAACCAACAGGAAATCTGGATACCGCGAATGCACGTGAACTACACCAGTTATTTTTCGATCTGAGAAATGAGTTTAAACAAAGCTTCCTGATTGTTACCCACAACGAAGAACTCGCCAAAATGAGCGATCGGATCCTTCATATGCGAGACGGTAAAATGGAGTGATTATTTTTCCATCTGTTCCACCACAGCCTGGGTAACTCCGGTAAACGAAAAGCCTCCGTCGTGGAAAAGGTTCTGCATCGTTACCATTCTTGTAAGGTCGCTGAAGAGTGTGACACAGTAGTCTGCACATTGGTCGGCACTCGCATTCCCTAAAGGACTCATCTTTTCGGCATAAGAAACAAATCCATCGAAACCTTTTACGCCACTTCCTGCAGTTGTTCGTGTTGGCGATTGAGATACCGTGTTGATACGAACCTTGTTGCGGATGCCATAATGATAACCAAAACTCCTTCCGATGCTTTCGAGCAAAGCTTTTGCGTCAGCCATTTCACTGTAATCCGGGAATACGCGCTGAGCAGCTATATATGTGAGTGCCACAATCGATCCCCAATCGTTCATTGCATCAAGCTCGTACGCCGTACGGATTACGCGATGGAATGATACAGCTGAAATATCAAGAGTTTTTTGAGTGAAGCCATAATCGAGCTCTGTGTAATGTTTGCCTTTGCGTACGTTCAGGCTCATCCCTACAGAGTGAAGGATAAAATCAATTTTGCCGCCGAAGTGTTTCATTGATTCTTCAAAAAGCTTTTTCACATCGTCGTTGCTCACTACGTCGGCTCCTATTACGGGCGCCTGCACTTTTTCCGCAAGCTTGTTAATCTCGCCCATTCTCAGGGCAACAGGTGCGTTGGTGAGCACGAGGCGAGCACCTTCTTCATGACAGCGCAATGCCGTTCTCCACGCAATTGATTTTTCATCGAGAGCTCCGAATATAATTCCATTCTT
>JAFAGE010000211.1 GCA_023423015.1 Bacteroidota bacterium | reverse complement strand
GGATACAGCTGCGCGGTTTTTAGGATTAATTTCGATAAAAATGCTTTCGAGATGCAGTTCGTTGAACGAAATTTCAAACAGCTGGCTGCAGGCCTCCAAAGCCCGTCCCTGGCCCCAGTATTGCAAGTCCCCAAAATAGATGTGCAGCATGGCAGCAGATTGCGTTATGTCGGTGAGGTAGATACATCCCACTACCTGGTTCGACTGGGTTAAACAGATTGCATAACGTTTTTCGTTTTCCCGCTGAAGCACACCTTTCAACCATTCGTACTCCTTTAGTGGAGATACAAATTTTCCCGGTCTTAATCCCGAGAAGGGCCAGATACTTGGATTGTTTCGCCATTGGTAGGTCACAAAAGCGTCATCCATTTCCAGAGGTCTGATATAAACTCTTTTTCTCATCGTATTTGGGTTAATGCAGCGGTAGTTTGTTACAATAGGTATACTGCGTACCTGAATGGTCTGGAAGAGGAAGCAAATATTCAGAGTAAAAGCATGTTGATTTCTCCACAATCGCTTTATGAACCGGTTGTGGCCATTTTGCTGCGCACCGGGGTTAATTGTTCTGAGCGCGTAAAAGTATCCTGGATACAAAACTCACTTCTTCCTTCGTCAGCTTATAGTGAAGCGGCAGACAAAGTACACGTTTTGAAACATGCAGACTTACCGGACAATCGTACTTCTCTACAAAATTCAATGTGTGCAGCGAAGGATAGAAATATCTTCTCGCAGTAATGAGGTTAGCCATGAGCTGGGTTTCCACTTTCTTCACAAAGTCTTCGGAAGGCAGAACTATCGGATAGTAACAGTGGTTGTATTCGGTGTGTTGCTGAATAACCTGCAGTTGTTTATTCAGCCCTGTCAGCGACTCGGTATAGAAATCGTATAATTCTTTTCTTTTCTCCAGAATTTCAGGCACGTATTTCAGATTAGCTAACCCCATCGCCGCATGGAACTCGGAATTTTTACCATTAATTCCTACACAGGCAAACGACTCAGGGCCATCGAAACCGAAATTTCTCATGTATGCCATTTTCTTCAGCAACTCGGGATCTTTCGTGAATACGGCACCTCCCTCAATAGTGTGAAATAATTTAGTTGCGTGAAAACTTACCGTGCTGATGTCGCCGTAGGCAAAGATCGACCTGCCCCTGTACTTGGTGCCAAAACAATGCGAAGCATCGTAAATCACCTTCAGGTTGTACTTTTTCGCAACGAGGTCAATTGCGTCGATGTCGCAGGGATTTCCGAACACGTGAGTAGCCAGGATGGCACTTGTCCTGGGAGTTATTGCAGCTTCCAGCTTCTCAACGTCGATGTTGAGCGTGTCGGGACGTATGTCCACAAATACAGGCTTACAATTTTCCCAGAGCGCACAGCTGGTGGTAGCAATAAACGAGAAGGGAGTTGTTACTATTTCGCCCGACAGTTCAAGCGCCTTAAGCGCTATCTGCAGGGCAATGGTGCCGTTGGCAACAAACAGGACGTGCGGAACTTCGAGATAAAGTTTCAGGCGAAGTTCAAGTTCATTTACAAGCGGACCGTTGTTGGTGAGCCAGTGTCGTTGCCAGATGTCTCTGATGTACGATTCATATTCTTCCACGGGTGGGAGAAATGGCTTGGTTACAGGGATCATTGCAGGGTAAATTTGGGTTTGTAATCGTTAGACCATTTGCAGCGAAACAAGTTCCTTGAACCGTTTTGATCGCTTCATCATCTCATCAAATGAACCGGAGGCAACAATCTTACCCTGTTCGATGAGATAAATGGTGTCAGCCTTTTTAATTGTTGAAAGTCGGTGAGCAATCAGCACCATGGTGATGCTACCGTAGAGTTTTTCTATGTTGGCCTGGATGATTTTTTCTGTTTCCGAATCCAAAGCTGAAGTAGCTTCGTCAAAAATCATCAGCTGCGAATTTTTGTACAATTCGCGGGCAATCGATATTCTTTGTTTTTGTCCCCCGGAGATTCTGATACCATTATCACCCAACTGTGCGTTCTCATTTCCGGGTATGCCCTTTACAAATTCGCTGAGAGAAGCAATTTCGATCACTTCCCAGAATTTTGCCATATTCTCCGGAGTAGGATCCTCCCAGAAGGTTATGTTATTGTACACCGAGTCGTTGAACACTACAGTTTCCTGCGAAATGTACCCAATCCTGCTCCTGTAACTGTATTGGTCAAGATCCTGTAACGGAATGTTGTTGATCACCACCCGGCCTTCCTGTGGTTCAACGATACCGGCAAGCAGGTTGGCTATGGTTGTTTTACCCGAACCACTTTCGCCAATGATGGCAACAGTACTGAATTTCTTTATTGAAAGATTGATTCCATTAAGAATGGTTCGCTCGCCATACTTCACTTTCACATTCTCAAGCGATATCTCATTCTCGAGTTCACTGAAAGGCTGAGGACCCGTTACTTCACGGTTTGCCTGCATCCTGTCGAGCATGGTAGCCACAGAGTGCATACCTCCACTGTTTTCAATAAATCCCTGCCAGTGATTCTGCAGCATTACCAGGTAATTTAACGCCCGGTAAAAGAGCATCAGACTCAGGATTAACGTACTCAGCTGCGCTCCCATAAAATTCACCTGTAGAAATATTACTGTTGCAACCATTATTACAATCAACGGTTCCTTAAGGGAGGTGGTAATGGCATTCATGATACCGCTGCGCAACTGTAACAATTCACTGTCGTCGATAACCTGCTTCAACTTGTGAACATATTTGCTGAATGTGTTTGTCGACTTCAGATATTTGAAATAGGCAATCGATTGTGTCAGGAAACCATTGAAGTCGCTACCCTTACCGGATATCTGAACCGAAACTTTCCGGGTTGCTTTGTAGATACGGCGATAGATATAATTCGACGACGAAGCGCCAACGAACACCAGTAATGCAAACTGGTAGTTTGAGATGAATGCAATCGATATGTAAGTAAGCAACATAACCGCCGATTGGCATGCGTCGAAATAAAAGCGCATGGTTTGAAACAGTCGCTGGACTTCAACCGTAAGTGTGTTCTGTATTTTTCCGGCATCCAGTTTCAGGAATTCACTATACGATAAACTCTGCAGGTTCTCAACCAGGTTATAGCGGACCTTCTTCAGAAATATCTGGCGGAGTTTAGCGTAGTACCACATCTGTGTAAGCCGCATCAATCCTTTGAGTGAAAACAGCACCACCATTACGCTTAGCACAGAGGTCATGTTCAGTTCGAGTCCAAAGTAGCCAAAAAGGTCGGTGATCTTACCCAGCTGTCCCATCGATTCATTCGCGCCAGCCTGCGAATCAGGATCTACTGATTGCAGCAGAGGGATGAACATGGCCAATCCCATACCATCCAGGAAACTGATGAGCATGGTCAGCACCAGGAACAGTATCATTCTTTTCCCTACAAAACGGTAGTAGAATCTGAAGTATCCCGGAAAGTTGTTCTTGAATGTGTATTTCATGCAATTTTCAGATGACCCGTTTTTCTCGCTTTTCTTTTATTGTATCCTTTTGCATTGCTGTAACCATAACCGTAGCCATGTACGTTCTGGAATTCACCATCGGAGTGGATACCATTAACAACCAGTACCGGCCTTGGCAACTTGGAATCTTCACTTAACTTGTTGATCAGCTCTATAGACCGGCGCGAAGAGTACTTATGCCGAACCACGTACAACGTGAGGTCTGCCCAGGCACCGATAGAGATAGCGTCCGATACGGCTTCAACTGGTGGAGTGTCTACGATAATAAATTCAAATTTCTTTTTCAGGTATTCGAACAGGAACCTCATCTTATCGCTCAGGATGAGCTCGCCCGCATTGTGAATCGCCATCTTTCCGGCGCTCATGAAGTACAGGTTTTCGGCGCCTACAACGGGGTGAACCAATTCTTCAATGTCCACTTCACCAGCGAGGAAATCAGTCAAACCAGGCTTGTGTGCATTTTCTTCGTCGGGAAGAATGCCAGGATAACGAAGGTCGAACTCGAGGATGATTGTCTTTTTATTACTGATGGCTAATGCACTTGCCAGGTTCAGCGCCACGAAACTTTTTCCTTCACCACTTACTGCAGAAGTTACCATACACACTTTCGACCTTAATTCGTGAGTAAGATAAAACAGGTTGGTGCGTAAGGTCCGGAACTGCTCCGTGATCGGCGATGCATCGTCTTTCTTAACAAGCAACGACTCTGCGCTGTTTCCGGCGTGTGCAACTTCACCAATTACGTGAAGATTTGTGTTGCGGTAAATTTCATCGGAAGTTTCAATCTTTTTGCTAAGCAGCATTTTCAACAACACAATCAACGCTGATACCAACAACGCTGCAAAACCTGCCCCGGCAAAAAGCACCGGAGGTTTAGGGTTCTGAACATTGCTGATTTTCCAATCCACCAATCTTGAATCTGCTAACCCTGATGAAGCAAATTCAATATTCTTGTCTTCTTTTTTCTGCAACAGGAAAATGTACAGGGTTTGTTTGATGTTGAGTAACCGGTTTACCTGTATATAGTCTTTCTCCTTTGCCGGAAGAGTTGAAAAGCGTTTCGATGTAGTCTGCTGCTGTTTGTTTAAGAAGCTATTGCTTGCTGCAAGTTCTCTTTCAAGGCTTGCAACGCGACTGCGAATAGCGTTTTTTGTTTCCTGTAGCTTCACATCAAGCTGCGGAATACGAAGATCCTTGGGTGCAGCGAAGGTCAATAGGTCGGCCTTTTGCCCAACCAGGTCGTTGTACTTGCCCACCAGCAACGAAAGGTCCTGGTCCTGGATGCCATTTACGTTAATTCTTTTCTCGGTAGGATCTGTTGAATTAATGTTTGATTTGATCAGGTCAAGCAGGTTTTCCTTGTATTCATTATCGTATTTCTGCTGGTCGATCTGTGTAAGGCTACCCAGCAACTGGTTGGCCGATGAGCTAACGTCGTTGATCTGGTTTCCCGCCTTGAAGTTCTTTACGTAGTTCTCCTGCGACTCCAGGTCTTCGTTTACGGCTGCAAGACGTCTGTCGAGAAAATCAATTTCCGATTGTAATGCGCGATTCTTGAATACGTAATTGGCGTAATCGTATTTGTATTTGAGCACTTCAACAATACGTTTTCCGCGTTCCGGCAATTCATCTTCAATACCCACCTGCAGCATACCGGGACCGCCCTTAGACATAGCTCCCACCATTATCCTACCCTGGTATTTGGCAACAACAGACGGTGTGGCAAGAATGCGCATCTGGTACGTGCCACGTAACGGAGCGTTTTGATGGCTGTCTTTATTTAATGTCAGCTTATAGCCTTCAATATCCACCGGCACACCGTATTCGTAGCTGTTTCTCGTGTTTTCGCCGATCAGAGTATAGTACGACGAATCGAGTACCAATTGATACTCTCCTGTATTTGATTCGGATGCAGGCTTCACCAGGTCGAATGACACGGGCATATCAATTGTGCTCACCTGGTTGCGGTCAGAATTGTTCCCTTTGTGAAGTGCGATATTTAATCGCAGTGAATCTACCACTTCGGCAATCAGGTTAGCCGACTGTAGTTTAAATATTTCGCCATTGAGATCGGCGAAGCTTTCCTGGCTTCCTGAGGGATTCGACGAGAACGGGCTTCCTCCAATCAGTGAGCTGGCGGTTGGCGCCGTGTGAATCTGCAGGTAAGCAATCACCCGGTAAAGCGGCGGTGAATACCTGTGATACAGGTAGGCACCTCCGAGGAATACTACCAGCAGAACACCGATGAGGATATAACTCCTGGAAAACTTAATGAAGAACCTCTTGATGTCGAAGGGGCTCTTCGGTTTAAGCTCTTCGATTTCGTGATTTTCAGACATGTTATAATGCGTTGATGAATGTTAGTTATTAGCTACCGTGAGGCCGAGTGTAACTACACTCAGCACGAGAGTGCTTATTGCAGAGAAGATGGCGAAGTCCTGGCCGAAAATGGAGTTCTTCCTCGTCTTCACGTAGATCACGTCGTTTGGCTTCATGTAGAAGAAGTTTTTGTCCGAGAGCAGCCGGCTGTCTGTGAGGTTGATGGTCGACATCGAACGCACACCATTGTAATCACGATACACCTGCACATTGTACTTTTTCGCAGTCAGTGGTAAATCGCCGGCAGCTGCAAGAGCGTCAAATATGGTTGCTTTATTCAGCGGAAGGTTGTATGTGCCTGGTCCACGCACTTCACCGAGCATGGTAACCTTGAATGTGTTGAACTTGACGCTTACTTTGGGGTTTTTGATGTATTGTGCAGTTGCTTCCTCGAGGTGAAACTTAAGCCGCGAAGCAGTAAGGCCGGCAACTTTTACTCTACCCAGAACCGGCAATTCGATGAAGCCGTCGTTTTCTACAACATATGCAGAAGGTGGTGCGGCAGCCATTGCGGTTGATCCGGGCGTCATCACCGCAAGTTTGTTAAATGGTTTTACTGATTCGGGGTCATTCGCTTCGAAGTTGATATCCAGCCCATCGCCTTTGTCGATTACGCGTTCATCTTCTTTCAGAGGCTGCAGTTGAATCGAAGGGTCTGGTTTCAGGTCAGAGAAATAATTTGCTTTTCTCTGGCTGATGCAGGATGTCAGACCCGCAATGAGGAAAGACAGCACAATGAGCCCTGCCAGGTTATTTATTCTGGAATACATGTTATTAGTGTTGGGTGGTGAATAATCAGGCGGTAATGCGAACGGGACTGTTTTCGGCGTACCAATGAACGGCCTTTTCGATGCCCTCGCGAACAGTTACTACAGGTTGGTAACCGATTGCCTCGCAGATTTTGGTGATGTCGGCAAGGCTGTGTTTTACATCGCCCTTGCGTTCGGGTTGATATAGCGGATCGATTGATACGCCAACTTCAGAAGAAATAAATTCCCACAGCTGATTGAGTGAGATACTTTCGCCGCAGGCAACATTGTATACTTCATGTTTACCTGCATTAGGTGCAAATGCAGCTTTGATATTTGCCTGTACCACATTTTCCACAAATGTGAAGTCGCGGCTGGTATGACCATCACCGTTAATTACGGGACGTTCGCCTTTCAGAGCAGCATCAACAAATAAAGGAATTACTGCAGCATATGCACCGCGTGGATTCTGGCGTGGACCGAACACATTGAAGTAGCGCAGACCAACTACATTGTAGCCATATACTTTCGAAAAAATGCCGGCGTACAGTTCATTCACGTACTTGGTAATTGCGTAAGGCGACAATGGTTTACCGATGTTGTCTTCGCGTTTGGGGAGTTCTGTAGAATCTCCATAAGTGCTGGAACTTGCAGCGTATACCATCTTCGCCCGTGCATCCCTCGAAGCGACAAGCATGTTCAGGAAACCGCTGATGTTTACTTCGTTTGTAGTGATGGGATCATCGATGGAGCGTGGGACCGATCCCAGCGCAGCTTCGTGAAATACATATTGTATGCCTTTTAATGCTGTGCGGCAGGTATGAAGATTGCATATATCTCCAT
>JAFAGE010000194.1 GCA_023423015.1 Bacteroidota bacterium | reverse complement strand
CTGCTCTCCCCCAGTGCGAGAGAAATTGCTGAAGCCACTCTTTCCCCGTCCATGGCGGCGCTGACGATGCCGCCCGCGTAACCTGCGCCTTCGCCGCAGGGGTAGAGGCCTTTTACCTGCGGATGTTCAAGGGTGTCGGGGTTTCGTGGTATTCGTACGGGAGAGGAAGTCCGGGATTCGGTTGCTACAACTACGGCTTCGTTGGTGTAGTAGCCTTTCATCCGGCGCCCGAATTCACGAAAGGCTTTGGTAAGTGACGTATATACATAAGATGGCAGTACTTTATCGAGGCTGGCCGGGCTCAAACCCGGCAGGTAGGAATTGGCGGGGAGGGATGCAGAAAGTTTCCTTTCGCAAAAGTCTGCCAGCCGCTGCCCCGGCGCCACAAACTTTCCTCCTCCTGCGTCAAACGCTTTTTGTTCCACGGATTGCTGAAAATGCATGGCCGCCAGGGGCCCAAACTTTTTGGATAGTGCCTGGAAGTCTTGTTCATCTACCGTTACCACAATGCCGGAATTTGCAAATGGATTATTGCGTTTAGACGGTGACCATCCGTTCACCACCAGTTCACCCGGATCGGTGGAAGCCGGAGCAATGATGCCGCCGGGACACATACAAAAGGAGAACACACCGCGGCCATCGGCCTGGTGCACCACACTGTATGAGGCAGGTGGAAGGAACTCGTCGCGAACCGGGCAATGATACTGAATGGAGTCGATCAGTTGTTGCGGATGTTCCACGCGAACACCTAACGCAAAAGGTTTGGCTTCGATCAGAATTTTTTTGGCATGAAGGAGCCGGAAAATATCGCGTGCTGAATGACCTGTTGCAAGCACAAGGTGATCCGTTTCAAACACATCTCCCGAAGCTGTGATAACAGCCGTTAGTTTGTTGTCTTTTATGACAAGATCTGTGATTTTTTTTTCGAAAAAAATTTCGCCTCCACAATCAACTATTTGTTTACGGATTGATGTGATGATGTGTGGCAGTTTGTTGGTACCGATGTGAGGATGTGCATCAGACAAAATGTTTTCATCTGCGCCAAATTGAACGAGAAGATTTAGTATACGATTGATGTCGCCACGCTTCTTACTTCTTGTATACAACTTGCCATCACTATAGGTGCCGGCACCACCTTCGCCGAAGCAGTAGTTGCTATCGGGATTGATGACTCCTTCCTTGTTAAGTAGAGCGAGGTCTCTTCTTCTCGACCGAACGTCCTTACCTCGTTCAAGAATGATGGGTTTTATACCCACTTCTAAAAATCGTATTGCCGCAAAGAGCCCCGCAGGACCGGCGCCCGCAATAAAAACTTTTTTTGCATCAGCTGAAACGCAGTCCAGGTGCAGGTTTCGGCGGATCGTACTAAGGAAGGGCTCGTCAATAAAAACATTCACCGTTAAAAGAATGGCAGGTTGTTTGCCACGTGCATCTATAGACCTCTTGATATAGGTTAAGCCCGTGATTGAAATTTTTTTAATCGCTAGGTGTTTACTTATGCTGTTCTTAATAGAATCTTCTGAAGCGGCTTCGGAAGGTAAAAGTTTGATGGTGAGTTGTTGCTGCAATGACAGTAAATTTAAGCGGCTCCTAATGAAAAATTTTTTTCAAAGTTGAGTCAATCAGGCACATAATTTATTTAAATCAACAAACAAAATTTTTGAAAAAAAATGAAGCACTTTTTTTCTCACAAAGAGGGAATAAAAAATTTTTTATTCACGAAAAAGTTTTGATATTCGTTCCCCTGCGTTACTTTTTTGTTATCAAAAAATAACCGCCCTGTGGTTTGGCTCTGTGGATTAAAAATTCTTATCTCAACATAAACTGCTTTCGATATAAAATGGCCAAGTCTTTTGAAAAAGTATGGAGTAATTGTTTAGACATAATCAAAGACATTGTTGAATGGCAGCATTTTACAACCTGGTTCGAACCGATCAAGCCTGTTGAGCTAAAAGATAACGTTCTTGTTATTCAGGTTCCGAGTCAGTTTTTTTTCGAGTACCTCGAAGAACATTATGTAAATTTATTAGCGAAGACGCTCAGAAGAATTTTAGGTAAAGAAGCACGGCTCGAATATCGCATCATGGTAGATAGTGGCAACCATCAGAGCAAACCCCTGACGATGGATGTACCCACTCACGGATACAGAACTTTTGCTAACAACGAAATGGATTTTCCATTGATCATAAATAATCCAGTTAAGAATCCTTTCGTGATCCCGGGTATCAAGAAGATGCAGATCGACCCGCAGCTTAATCATATATATACGTTCGATAACTTTATAGAGGGCGACTGCAACCGGGTGGCCCGCCGCGCGGGTAAAACCGTTGCCGAAAAGCCGGGTACCAGCTCATTCAACCCCCTGGTTCTTTATGGAGGCGTAGGTTTGGGTAAAACCCACCTCGGCCAGGCCATCGGGAACGAGACCAAACGTATGCACCCCAATAAAGTGGTGCTATATGTGAGCTCCGAAAAATTCATCAACCAGTTCCAGGACCATAGCCGGAACAATGCCATCAATGACTTCATCCATTTCTACCAGATGGTAGACGTGCTCATCATAGATGACGTGCAGTTCTTCAATCGGGCTGAAAAGTCGCAGGATGCATTCTTCGCCATCTTCAACCATCTCCACCAGAGTGGCAAACAGCTGATCATGACTTCCGACAAAAGTCCCAAAGACCTGGAAGGCCTGCAGGAACGTTTGCTGAGCCGCTTCCGCTGGGGACTTAGCGCAGACCTCCAGATCCCTGATTACGAAACCCGTATCGATATCCTGGAGCGGAAGATGAAGAACGACGGCCTCGATATGCCCAGGGAAGTAGTTAAGTATCTCGCCTATAATATTAATAGTAATGTTCGTGAACTCGAAGGGGCACTGATCTCTCTTCTCGCCCAATCATCACTCAACAAGCGCGAGATAGACCTCGACCTTGCCAAAAGAGTGCTGAGGAATTTCGTGAAAACCAGCAGCAAGGAGATCACGATCGACACTATACAAAAGATGGTATGCGAATTCTTTGATGTGCCGTACGACAAGCTCCTGCAAAAAACCAGGAAACGCGAAATTGTTCAGGCAAGACAAATCACCATGTACCTGGCAAAGGCGTTCACAAAAAATTCACTGAAAACGATCGGTGAACACTTTGGCGGTCGCGACCATACCACCGTGATCCACTCGTGCCAGACAGTCAAGGACCTGATGGATACCGACAGCACTTTTCGCGAAAGCGTGGTTGAGCTTCAGCAGAAGGTTCAGCTCGCTGCTATGTAAATCATTCAGCTTTTAATGTTTTTGCCGGATTCGCCAGTGAAGCTTTTATCGAATGAAAGCTGGTGGTGACTATTGTCACGAGTAAAATCAGTCCCGACGCCACAAAGTATGTGCCTGCCCCGATCTTCACGCGGTATGGAAAATTGTTGAGCCAGTTGTTCATTAGAACAGTAGAAAAAGGCAAAGCAATACAAAGTGAGATAAGTGTCAGTTTGATGAAATGTTTGGAGAGTAGCACTGCAATCTGGTCGGCACGCGCACCAACTACCTTGCGAATGCCGATTTCTTTCTCCCTCTTTGATACCGTAAACGACACCAGTCCAAATAATCCGAGGCAGGAGATTACAGTAGCCACAATAGTAAAGAAGCCTGACAACTTTGCCACACGTTCTTCGGCCGCGTAAAGTTTTGCAAAATCTTCGTCGAGGAAGTGGTAGTTAAACACAAGACCGTTCGTATAATTATTGTAAGCAGAAGCAATGTGCTTCATCGCATTTTTTTCTTCTCCTTGCTGAAGTTTTACAAGAACAGAGGAAGTTTCATTCGCCAGTTGCAGGAAGAAAGGTCCCGGACGCGAATAAAGAGATTCATAGTGAAAATCGTTTACTACACCAATGATGGTTCTTTCCTTTCCCCACATATTCACCCGTTTGCCGACCGGGTCGGCGATGTTCATCATCCGGATGGCAGTTTGATTGAAGATTACAGTTGCACTGTCGCCGGGGCGTGTTCCATCAAACGAACGTCCGGCAGCGAGTGAAATACCCATAGTGCTTATCCACTGGTCGGTAACATCCAGCGCGTCAAATTCCAGTTGCTGTCCCGGTAATTGTCCCGGCCAGCTGATGCCGCCACCACCTCCGTTATTTCCGACCAGGTCGCCATCCATAGCGGCCACCATTTCAACTCCTTCCAGTTTTTTCAATTCGTTCAGGAAGGGATTGATATTTCTTTTCATCTCGCCGTCGGCTTCGATGCGAACGATATTATTTTTATTGAAGCCAAGGTTTTTTTTGCGGATGAGTTCCATCTGTTTATTTACGACCATTACCGAGATGATAAACAGGATCGAGAGACTAAACTGAAAAACGACAAGAGCCTTACGGAAGTTTCCCTGCGTACGGAATGGTGTGTTCGCAGGTTTGATCATGGAAGAGGGTTTGAATGCAGAAATCAGCAATGCTGGATAACTGCCGGCAACAAGCCCGGTGATAATAGTGATCGATAAAACAACCAGTGCTGTTTCAGCCGTGAAAATATTTGTGATCCGTTTGTCGGTGATGGTTTCAAACTGAGGCAGGAATTGCTGCACGAGAAAAATGGCAACGGTTAGTGAGAGCAAGGAGAGGAAGAGCGACTCTCCCAGGTATTGAATGATCAGCGAAGTTCTGTTAGCTCCTACAATTTTGCGGATGCCGGCTTCTTTGATCCGGGCGGAGGCACGTGCAGTGCTGAGGTTCATGAAATTTATACACGCCAGCACGAGTATGCATATACCAACTATGGAGAACAAACGAACATATTCGATGCGGCCGCCGGCGATCTTACCGTTATCATATCGATTGTGCAGGTAGCGCGCGGAGTATTGCTGAAGAAAAACGTCGCCTTCATACCTGACAAATTCTTCGCCGTGGAATTGCCGCATCTTCTGGCGGGCGTAGTCTTTTATTTTCCTGTTGAAGGCGTTTATGTTGGTGCCTTCTTTCAACAAAACAAATGTGTGAGGGTTATTGCTATACCAGAGGTCCAGGCCATAGCGTTCGCGTAGTGAATTATAGTAGAGGTCGAAAGAAAATACTATGTCGAAGTGTCGCGTTGAATTCGATGGTGGTGCGGAAAAAACACCAGCTATTTTATAGAGCTGTGAAAGTTGTGGTTCTTCGTCGCGCCACCCGATGGTGCGGCCGGTGACGTTGCTGGTAGTCCCGAAAATTGTTTGAGCAAGTCTATCGGAGATCAGCACTTCATTTGGAGCCTGGAGCAGATTTACGGGACGCGGTGTAAGCAGCGGGTATGAAAAGATGTCGAAGAAATCTGCAGTAGTAAAGTATGCGGCAGCCCTGAAAGGTTTTTGTTCATAATGCAGGATGCCGGTAGTTGGCACAAATACGGGGGCGGCGCGTTCCACTTCCGGAAATTCGTTTTTCATCATGGATGCCATGAGTGCGGGAGTGGACTCATTCGTGTCGATGGTACTGTCGCCATTAATTGAGTTTTTTATCACCTGGTATATACGGGGATTGTTTTTGTGGAAGCTGTCTATTGAAATTTCATCATTGACCCAGATCCAGATAAAGATGGCGCAGGCGAGTCCGCAGGCGAGTCCGGCGATATTGAGCAGGGAGGTTTGCAGGTCTTTGAAGAAGAGCCTGAGGGAGAGTTTCAGCTGTGTGGATGTGAACATAAGCAAGGTGATGTGGACAGAATGAACAGTGATTATGCCACAAGTATAGCTAATTCATGATCAGCGGGATGGCGTTGCCCGGGAGGTTTGGCAGTGTCCGCAATTGGTACAGGTGGTTCAGCTGTGGGTTCGCTTCGCTCACTTGCATTTTCGTTTTTGCGCTCTGTCCATGCAAGCATGGCGTCGCTCCAAAACAAAAATGCCCGCTATCGCGGGACATTTATTTCTTTTTATCTGGCGGAGAGGGAGGGATTCGAACCCTCGGTACAGGTTTAAGCCCGTACAACGGTTTAGCAAACCGGCCCTTTCGGCCACTCAGGCACCTCTCCATGTAAGCAAGTCGCCGCACGTTTACCGTGAGGCGGTTCCCCTCGCAAGGGCGACAAAGTTAACAGTTCCATGCCAAAACACAAATTGAAAAACCGGAGTTATCCCGTATTAATATACAACGGGTTGCACAACAGGATAAGATACATTAGTGTATACCTGCAGCCAACGAACGCTGACGCGCCGTTGTAAGTCGGGTAACCTCGTACGTCGTGGTCGCGCAAACACCAGCTTACCCGGAAAAAGGTGTATAGCCATTGGCGGTATGTTATTTACCTGTTCGCTTTTTTCCCATCCTTTACATACTCCAGAATGTCGCCAGGCTGACAGTCGAGTGCGCGGCAAATTGCTTCCAACGTGCTGAAACGAATGGCCTTCGCTTTTCCGGTTTTTAGTATAGATAGATTGGATAGTGTCAAATCCACTTTTTCCGAAAGTTCATTCAGCGACATTTTTCGCTTTGCCATCATCACATCCAGGTTTACAATAATCGCCATGTCCTAAACAGTTAAGTCGTTTTCCTGCTGAAGTTCAACGCCCCTTTTAAATATTGAGCCGATAACATAGATCACGGCAGCCATCAGAATAAATGCCTGGCTGTCGCCCCAGAATTCATTCAGTTTATTCACCTCGTATCCATGATGCTGGAGGTTTCGCGCCACTTGCCGCGCTATATAACTTATTATGCCAATGGAAAAAGTGTAATAACTGATGGTTGCTATCCGATCAGAAACAGAACTGCTGAATGGATTTGACAAATCTAATTTAATCAGCAACCACACGAGCAGATAAAAAAGGTATGCTTTCAGAACCGATATTAATAATATGAAACCGTACATGCCAAAAAACGCCCACTTGCTTCGCCGGAACATTTCACTCAGATCGAGCTTCTGGTACAGCCTGGGTACTACTTCCGGATTATAAACGCTGAATATAAAGTTAACGATCAACCCTCCGGCTTCTATACTCAAGCCGACGAAGATAATCCATGCAACAATGTGCAGAATTATGAAAATTACCTTGTTGTTTTTTGTCATTGTGGAGGTTTATACACGTAAAATAATAAATATTTATTGATAAACAATTAATTTTTGTTGGTATTTCGTTTTAAAACCAATCTATTCCCGGATTGAACAATTACCCCGGCCCGCTGTTTTCTTTACATTCACCTTGTATGGGGTTTAATGTGTTTTATGAGGAGTATCTGTCTTAGCCTGGCTTTTATTTTGTCGTTTTATTTTTTGTATGCCCAAACGGGCAGCGTAACCGGACTTGTGCAGGATGCGATCACCCGGCAACCTCTCGCCGGCGCAACCATCCAGGTTGAAGGCATCACGGCCACTGCTTTGTCGGACAGTTCGGGACGCTACCGGATCGACGGCATTCCGGCAGGATCGTATAATATCACCGTGAGTTTTGTTGGCTTTGAAACAGAAAGCCGGTTCAATGTGCCGATCACCACGGGGAACGTAAACGAGATTTCCTTCGAAATGCAGCCACGATCCTCAGGTCTTGCCGAAGTGGTGGTAATCTCCAATCGAAGATCGGCACGGGCCACTACGCTCGCAACGCCGCTAAGTGTTCAAAGGCTTACTTCCGAAGAGATCAAATCGAATCCTGGTGGAAATTTCGACATCAGCAGGGTGATCAATTCCCTGCCAGGTGTAGGCGGTTCTTCAGGCAGCGTGGGTGGGTATCGTAACGATATCATCGTGCGGGGCGGTGGCCCGGGCGAAAATGTATTCTATCTCGATGGCATAGAAGTTCCCGTGATCAACCACTTCGCCACCCAAGGGAGTGGTGGAGGTCCAACAGGCATTCTGAATGTTTCGTTCATCGAAGACGTGAAACTGCTAAGTAGTGCTTTTCCTGCCAAATACGACAACGCGCTTTCCAGCGTGTTCGAATTCAAACAAAAATCCGGCAACCCGAAACAATCACAGGGCAACGTTCGGTTGAGCGGAACTGAACTGGCTGGCACCCTTGAAGGTCCATTGAATAATTCTGGTAACCTTACTTACCTGGCCTCTGTGCGCCGTAGCTATCTCCAGTTGCTTTTTTCGCTCATCGACCTGCCTATTCGTCCCAACTACTGGGATTTTCAATACAAACTCACCTATCGTCCGGATAAAAAATCAACACTAACATTTCTCGGAGTTGGTGCTATCGACCAGTTCGGGTATGGAGAAGTGAAAGAGCCTACCCAGGAAAAGCTGTACACCCTGGGCCAGGCAGGATCCATCCGTCAACGCAGTTACACCATCGGCGCCAGCTACCGCCGCTCAATTAACAATGGTTCTTACCTCCTGACGTTAAGCCGAAATGCGCTTGATAACCGAATAGAAAAATTTGACAACAATGACGACAGCGATCCTTCCAACTTACGTTTTCGCACAAACGGAGTTGAAATTGAAAATAAATTGCGTTTAGAAGTAAACCGGACCGTAAACGGATGGAACTGGAGTTATGGCGCCTCAACGCAATACCTTCAATACGATGCCGAAAACAACGTGCGCCGCCGGGCAGCAATAGGATCACAGCCGGAAGACCGGTTCCTGTATGCATCTGATATAAATTTCTTTCGCCTCGGAGCTTTTGTGCAAACGGGAAAAAAGTTTGCAGGCGAACGTTTGTCGCTCAATGCAGGTTTGAGAACCGACATCAACACTTTTACCAATGATGGTGATGATCCACTGAAAGCGTTTTCACCGCGCCTTGCATTGAGTTATCTGTTGTCGGACCAATGGTCAGTTAACGCAACCGTCGGCAGATACGCGCGCATTGTGCCATATACTGTACTCGGGTTTCGTAATAACAGTGGGGAGTTGGTCAATCTCAAGAACAATTACATCACCAATGTGCACTACGTTGCAGGCGTTGAATTTTTACCCAAAGCAACAACGCGATTTACACTGGAAGGGTTTTATAAAAAATACGACAATGTGCCGGTGACCTTGCGCGATGGTATAAGCATCAATAACCAGGGAGCTGATTTTGGAATTGTTGGTAATGAACCGGTGAGCCCGGATGGTGTTGGAGAAACATATGGATTTGAATTGTTCGCGCAACAGAAGCTTACCAGGAACTTCTTTGGATTTTTCAGCTACACCTTTTTTCATAGCCGGTTCAGCAATGCAGATGGTTTGTTATCGGTCAGCGCCTGGGATAACAGGCATCTTGTAAGCGTTACGCTTGGTTATAAACTTCCACGTAACTGGGAGCTCGGTTTAAAATACCGTTACCAGGGTGGAGCACCGTATACGCCATTCGACCTGGTGGAAAGTCGCCGTAATTTTCTTACGCAGGGTCAGGGTCTGTTAGACTTTACAAGATTTAACAGTCAACGGCTGCCTGCATTTTCCGCGAGTGATATCCGCATAGATAAAAAATGGAATTACCGGAAGCTCACGTTGAACATCTTTCTCGATGTTACAAACTGGTGGGGCGCAAAATCGGTAAGTTATCCAAAATACAGTTTCGAGCGTGACCTGCAGACTTCCGCTTTCGTTACAACAGATGGTTTGCCGATAGAGACCGATGGTAGTAATGGCATACCGATTATTATTTCCGACGATGAGCCGGTAATTCTGCCGACACTCGGGTTTATACTTGAGTTCTAGAGAGGCCAGAGGGAAGCCGGCAGATGTCAGACGTGAGACGGCAGCCGGCAATGCTGGATGGTGTGAATACTACACTTCAGCAGCAACCTTTGCGTATTTATTGCGGTATTCTATTGGCGTCAGTCCGGTCACTTTTTTAAAGGTGTCGCGGAAAGCTCTCGTATCCGTGTATCCAACATCGAACATCACTTCACTTACGTTTTTGCGCGAGGCTTCGAAGAATCTTTTCGCTGCTTCTATTCTCACCCGCTGAATGTATTCAAGAGGAGTGTTGTTTGTTGCCTGTCGGAATCTGCGTTCAAAAGTGCGCCTTCCGGAATTCACAATTGTAGCAAGTTCATCTACAGTAATTTTCTCATTGTAAATCTTTTCGATGTAATCCTGGGCTTTCATGATATCGTTATCTGTGTGTTTCTTTTGTCCTTTGAACATCGCAAACACGGCCTGGCTGCTTCTATCAATATCTAAAGCGAAGTTTTTCGAAATAAGAATGGACGTTTCGCGGTCGGAGAATTTTTCGATCAGGTAGAGTATGAGATTCCACAGGCTTGCAGCACCGCCGCTGCTGTAAATATTTCCTACTTCGGTAATGATGGCACCATCTACCACTTCGACATCAGGGTAACGTGCTTTAAAATCGTCGAGGTAAGCCCAATGTGTCGAGCATTTTTTGCCTTTGAGCAGCCCGGTTTCAGCGAGCAGGAAAGCACCTAAACAAAGGCTGGCAACGCTGCAACCTTTTTCATAAAGATTGCGGATGTATGGAATTGCGTCGCGGTTTATATTAATTCCATCTATGAGATCGCCATATACGGGTGGCACAATCAGCAAATCTGTTCTATCTACTTCCTGGAGCAGGCGGTCGGTTTTAATCGTGTATTCTCCGTCGTTTGCCGAAACATACTCTGTGAGGCCAACGTATTCCACATCGAATACGGTTTTTTTTCCCATTGAGATAAGGAAATCATTGGCTGTTTTGAAAGACCTGTATGGTGGTGTTACAGCTTCGATAACTCCCTTCTCCGGGGCGAAAATAGTTACTCGCATATGCCTGGTGATTATTCGTAAAAGTAATTTTTAAACGTGAAATGGCAGCCTCCTTTCTGTCACTTTCGCCCCCTGAAGTTGTCGCTTTCATACATCATGTATTTTACGTTTTTAGTCCACTTTTGTATCCGGATACCAGGCGTAAAAATTATAAACTAATCACACCCGCTATTGGTTGAAGCGGTGTGTGGATGGAAACAAAGTGAATGCTGAAAGATAAAATGGCTTTTGCTGTGCATTTGACGTTCAATGGAAGCTGCCGGCAGGCATTCCATCATTACCAATCTTGTTTTGGTGGAGAGTTAACGATGCAATCCATGGCAGAATCACCATGGGCCAGCGAAATTGAAGATGAACTGCGAAAGGTGATTGTATGGGCAACGCTAGAAAACAAATATTTCAGGTTGGTTGGCAGCGATCTTGCGGGCGATGTCAGCATTGTTGCAGGTAATAATGTCAGCATCCTGGTTCAATGCAATAATATAAACGAGCGTGAGAGGTTTATCAGGAAACTGGAGAACAAAACCCGCGCAGGAATGCATGATGATGCACTTGTGAATGTGGTTGACATATATCGCGTCAATTGGATATTTAGTGTTAACTGCTGATCCGCAGGTAGCATTCTGAAAAAGCAAAAACGATTAATTAATATAGTCATGGCAAAAACTGACTTCAAGACGATTGACCAGTATCATGAGAATTTTGATGGAGATGTATTGGAAAGAATGAAAACCATTCGCAGAATAGTTCACGATGTAGTGCCGGAAGTTGAAGAGGCGATCAGCTATCAGATCCCGTGTTTTAAATATCACGGGTACCTGGTTTACTATTGTGGTTTCCCCAAACATATCTCCTTATCTCATCCATACAGTGCAGCCTTCTGGGAACACTTTAAATCAGACCTCGAAGGATATAAAACGAGCAAATCAGTTATCCAGTTTCCTAATGACAAACCATTTCCGGGCAAGTTGATTTCCCGAATCATTGAGTTCAGGAAGAAGGAGAATGTTAGTTAAAATAGTATAAGTTTCGGGTAAAGGATGCAAATACAGGCGCCTTATTGCCTGCTATTTTTACTGGAAACAAGTTGCTATGAAATTATTTCGTTTTGGCGACCAGGGAAAAGAAAAGCCCGGCTTGCTGATAAATGGTTTATACTATGATGTGTCGCAATGGATACGCGACTACGATGAATTTTTCTTTGCAAATGAAGGTCTTAACAGCCTGAACGAATTGGTGGCGCTGCACAAGGATCAGATGCCTGTGATAAATCCTGAAGTACGATTCGGAGCGCCGGTTGCGAGACCTTCAAAAATCATCTGCATAGGGTTAAATTACTCTGATCATGCAAGCGAAAGCAATATGGCATTGCCCGAAGAGCCTGTTGTTTTCTTTAAATCGACATCAGCTATTACCGGACCATTTGATGAACTCATAATTCCCAGAAACAGCACTAAGACAGACTGGGAAGTGGAGCTGGCTGTAGTGATTGGTAAGGAAGCCAGGCATGTAAGGGAACATGCAGCGATGAGCTACGTGGCAGGATATATGCTGCACAACGATTATAGCGAAAGGGCATTTCAGCTGGAACGCGGCGGCCAGTGGGTGAAAGGTAAAAGTTGTGACACCTTTGCGCCTCTTGGCCCCTGGTTGGTAACAAAGAGTGAAGTTCCCGACGTACACAATCTCCGGCTCTGGCTTGAGGTAAACGGCAAAAAATACCAGGACGGGAATACAGCAAATATGATATTCAGGATACCCTTTCTCATACATTACCTCAGTAGTTTCATGACATTGCTTCCGGGCGATATTATATCAACCGGCACACCGGCGGGAGTTGGGCTGGGACAGAAACCAGTACCTGTATACCTGAAACCCGGCGATACCGTAACCTGTGGAATTGATGGACTTGGCTCAAGCACTCAAACGGCCCGGGCTTATTCCCAGCACGCCGAGGAGAAATTTGAGAGTGCGATATATTGATTCGGCTTCATTTGCGGGCTATGTGTATGCCATTGTTGCCTGGTAGTATTTGCGATGTTGCTGCGGCGTTTTTCCTGTCAACGCTTTGAAGTGCCTGTTAAAGTTTGATAAATTATTGTAACCGCAATTATATGCGATATCCGAAATGCTCCGTTCGGTTTCTGCAAGCAGTCTGCAGGCATTTCCGATACGAACTTCCATTAGCAGCGTTGAAAATGTTTTCTTTATTCGCGATTTAAAATACCGGCAGAAAGCGTTAGGGCTCATGTGAGCTACGCGTGAAATTTCAATAAGGGTGATATTTCGTGTAAAATTATTTAGAATGTATTGATAAATATTATTCAGACGCTCCGATTCAACAGGGTTGTTCTCGAATATAAGTCCTTTGTTGCATACGGTTTGCGTATCCGGAGAATGGGCAATCCGGTTGAGAATATCAAGTAGCAGGATAATGCGGTCACTGCCGCTTGCTTTGAGAAGTTTGTGAGCCAGAATGCCAACTTCAACCCTGGTTTCATCTTTTATGCGGATTCCTTGTTGAGCAAGTGCGAAAAGCGAAGCAAGCGCCTGATTTTCCGGCAAGGAGAAGAAACCTTTTCCCAGGCAATCAGGAAGAAAGTGAATAACGATAGCCTCCACACGCATTTCGGTACCACTGTGCAGGAAAAAGCTGTTATCGCTTTTCCAAAGGTGAGGAAGATTGGACCCGAGGAGCATCATGTCGCCCGACTTAAAAGTATGAACACTGTCGCCAATGAATTGTTGTCCTGACCCTTTTATTATGTATACCAGTTCAATTTCCGGATGAAAATGCCATTTGCTGTAAAATTGTGGAACCACGTCGTACCGAACACTGAAGGAATGTTCAGAAGCGAGATGAATCTTAAGTAAATGGGGTTTCATATTCGTGCGGAAGTATGTTTGAACATTTCAAACGAATGTTAAAATAGTATTATTAACTGATAAGATGGATGGATTCCCCGTAGGTTGATCCAATTATTTTTAAAGAACCAGCTGAAGATAAAAATATTTTCCACGAAATTGACAATGATGAAACAGGAGTATAACCACCGGTTTACCTCAATAGAATCGCTAAGGCTTAGGGCAAAAAAGAAGATTCCGCGATTTGCTTTTGAGTATCTCGACGGCGGATGTAATGAGGAACTGAACTTATACAAGAATACCGCGGAGCTTCGTGCCATTGAATTAGTGCCAACTTATATCAAAGAGACTTCGGCGTTTTCTCTTTCTACAGAGTTGTTTGGTCATACTTATAGTGCACCATTTGGGATAGCGCCTGTGGGTTTGCAAGGTTTGGTTTGGCCTAAATCTGCGGAACTACTGGCGAAAGCTTCTTTCGAACACAACATTCCCTTTATACTAAGTACGGTCACAACGTGCAGTATTGAACGGGCTGCTGAACTTACTGAAGGTCGTGCATGGTTTCAATTATATCATCCGGTGGATGATCATTTGAAAGACAGCCTGGTTGAGCGAGCATCTGCGGCAGGAATGCCGGTGCTGGTGGTGCTTGCCGATGTGCCAGTATTTGGTTATCGCCCTAAAGAAATAAAGAACGGACTTGCGATGCCGCCGAGAATGGAACTGAGGAATGTAATCCAGATTCTAAAAAGGCCACACTGGGCTCTCCGAACACTTATCGACGGACAACCGTCGTTCGCGTCGCTCAGGCAATATATGCCCAAACGCATGAACATTCAGCATTTAGGTCAGTTTATGAATCGGACATTCGATGGAAAATTGAATCTCAACCGGGTTGGCTATCTGCGAGACAAATGGAAGAAAAAACTCGTTGTCAAGGGAATAGTAAATGCATCGGACGTTGATACCTGTATAAGACTTGGTGTAGACGGTATAATTGTTTCAAATCATGGTGGCCGTCAATTGGATGCGGGTCCATCATCGACTTCTTCGTTTATTTCTCTACAAAAGGAGTTTGGCAATAAAATTACGCTGATGTTCGACAGCGGAGTGCGTTCCGGACCTGATATCGCCAGGTCACTTGCCATTGGAGCTCAATTTACTTTTTTGGGAAGAACATTTATGTATGGAGTTGCCGCTTTGGGAAATCACGGACCTGACCACACTATCAGCATACTTAAAACGCAATTATTGCAGGTGATGAGACAGCTGTCTTGCGAGTCTCCACGCGATCTTCCATCGTTCCTGGAAAAAAATATTTATCAGACGAGTCACCTTCAAAAAGAGGTCACCTGACACTGATTGCCGTTCTGTCTATTTGTTCGCGGAGGATGTTGAAGAACGTGCTCCGCTCTTTTTCACTTACGGAACTTATCATGGTCGATTTTTTCATTAACACCTGCAGATTTTCAAATATTGTTTTGTTGAACCGTTCATCGCGCGTGTATATAAAATTTAACACACTATGGTTCAGAAACGTAACTTTCAGATCCCCGGCGTCAAAAAACGCCGTGTTGTCGCCCAGGATGAGTTCATTCACAAACATGCGATACGGCACGTTTGAAGCGGAGGCTGAACCACCCACCCTGAATTTTACACCCGATTCTGCCTGCAATTCAAAATGATCAATCAGTTCACGGACCTTGTCGAACAATAACAACGCATCCGATTTTGATTTGAAAGATCCTGCTTCATAGTGAAACTTAATCTTCCGTAGCGAACTCTTGATACTTTCCACAATCCAGATTTCCGATACGGGAACGACGTTAAATTTTTCGAGGATCAGCGAGCTTTTCTGCAGGTAGGTTTCATATCTCGGATCGTTCATCTCGAATTTGACCATCTTCATACCGTCGTTGTGCAATATGGATTTCGTCCACAGGAAGAATTTGAATTTGGCCAACTCGGGTATGTTGAAATGCGATATAGGCGGAATATCTTTCAACAGCCAGTAAAGATGCTTTTGAGGAAAAGAACTCATCAGGCTAAACTGTTGCAGAAGATTGTCGAGCCAGGTTTCAAACGCGTTTTCGTTTTTTTCTATGAGCTTACCGGAAAAAAGAAATGAATCGCTGTTGATATGTAAAAACTGGTCGATAGATAATTTGTAACGCGAACAGATGGCTTTAATCTCATCGAGGCTTATTGGTTTTTCACCCCTTATTCTCCTGTATGCACTGTCTATACTTACATTCAGCACTTCCGCAACTGCGTCTACCATGGATAAATGCGGAGGCAAAACAGATTTAAGATGCTGAAATAACAGCACCTGTGTATTCGACGGTTCGTTGCTCATTGGCGGTGGCCCAGTCTGGGATTAATACACCTTAATTTAATTTATTTGCTCCAACATTCCATTTTTTATTTGCAGGATATGCGAATACGTTCCGGCATTTTTTGCAGATTTTACTAATTAACCATTTTACTTTTCGCGATGTAGCAGCTTCTACATACATGGGTCACCCATTTTATAGCCGATTGGCAGCTTTGACTGATCAGGGGTATGCGTCCCAGTTTTGTCAATTATGACACCATTTTGTTGGGTAATAATTTAGGTGAACAAACCTAACCTCCATGCCAACCCTTTCCCCTAATTCCTCTAACTTAAATACACGTTTATGAAAAAGGTATCGTTTGCTTCTTCAAAGGAAGGCGATTACCATTACCGCCAACTCCTGGGCCTGGTGAAAGAACATCTCTCTTCTTCCACTCCCGAAAATCTTGTTGTTCCCCGCGTTCGCGCATTCATGATTGTGGCCGCATACATTTCATGTTATTTGCTCGCACTTTCGCAGTGGGGCAACCTATTGGTATTTTATTCTCTGTATGCGATGATGGGAATCCTCGTGGTATTACTATACCTGAATGTAATTCATGAGGCTATTCACGGAACATTGTTTACAAGAGAATGGCTGAACAATGCATTTGTTCATGTGCTGGACCTGATCGGAGCTAACAGCTATGTGTTCAAAAAGAGACATGTTTGCCTGCATCACAATTTTCCGAATGTGGAAGGCTGGGATTCCGATATTGAACAGGCAGCGTTCATCAAAATTACTCCGCATGGCGAAGCAAAGCCAATGCATCATGTTCAGCATTTTACGTTCTGCCTTCTGTACCCCTTTTACCTCGTGAATTGGGTATTTGTGCGCGATTTCAGGGATTTTTTCTCGGCGACGCGTGTTGTCCGTAAACTGGTCAGGAAAATTCCGGCAATCGAATACGTGAAGCTGTTCGTTTTCAAGGCAACATTTATCGGCTATATGTTCGTGATTCCTGTTATCCTGGGAATGAAATGGAATTATGCCTTGGCGGGTTTGTTTTGTATGCTGATGGTTGGCGGGCTTTTCGCATTGCTGGTATTATTAACACCTCATGTTAATTTTACAAACACATTTCCTCTTCCTGAAGAAAACGACAAGATTGAAGGTGGCTGGTTTATGCATCAGCTTAATACTACAAACGATATTTCGTCGCACAACTGGGTAACCGAAAACATAATGGGTAACTTTAATTATCACCTGGCACATCACCTGTTTCCTCATATTGCATATGTGCATGCTCCTGAGGTAACAAAAATTATTGCCGACTATGCGAAGAGGCACAAACTCAATTATCGGTCATATCCTTTGGGTAAAGCTCTTGTTTACCATTACGAATTGCTTAAGCGCAATGCTTCTCCCGACGAGCTGTTTGAAGATGATATGTAATTAGCCATTAATGAATAAAATGATCGCTGACCTCCATTGCCATCCGAACCTGAAAACTTTCGGTCATTCTTTTGCAAAACGTGCAGGAGTTGCAAACCGTTTATCTGATGTGTGGCATTATTCGCCGCCAACACCTTTTACAAGAGCATTGAATAAAGTATCCGGCCTTTCCAGGTTCAGGCAGGCAAGTTTTCACAGTATGTTTAAGGGCAATGTAAGAATTGCGGTTGTATCCCTGTATCCATTTGAGAAAGGATTTTTTATCAGCGGCAGGTGGAATGGCCCGGTATCAGCGAGACTTGCCAACCTGATCACCGGAATAGGGTATGAACGCGTAAGATATCTTCAGAGGCACCTGGATTATTTCGAGGATCTCACCAATGAGTATAATTTTTTTATAAACAGCCGGGATAGTTCTTCAATACAGGCCACAAACGTGCAATGGAAGCTTGCGGCTGATTGGAACGCCGTTCAGGAGATGATTGATGACACGGGAACAATTTCTGTGATACCATCTATTGAAGGCGCACACGTGCTGAATACAGGACTCGGTATGTATGGACGACATTGCGATGAGGAGCATGTGTTGTACAATATCTCAGCCATCAAACATTGGCAATATCCTCCCTTGTTTATCACATTTGCACATAATTTCAACAACGACTTATGCGGACATGCGCGAAGTCTTGAACGGCTTGGTAAAGCAGTAAACCAGGATGAGAATCTTGATGCTGGTTTCTCGCCTCTGGGCATAAGGGTTCTTCATGAGTTGTTAAGTAGTTCTAATGGAAGACCCATATATATCGATATCAAACACATGAGTGTTCGCGCAAGGGTGCGTTACCAGGAAATACTTAAGCATGATTACTACACCAACAATATTCCGGTTATCGTCAGCCATGGCGCGGTAACAGGTACTACATTTTCCGGCGATCGATTGCCAGGAGCCGATACATCCCTGTTCAGTGAAAACGACATAAACTTTTTCGATGAAGAATTAGTGAACATCGCGCGTTCGCGAGGTTTGTTTGCTGTGCAACTCGATGCCAACAGGCTGGCAAAGCGTCAATACATTATAAAATCATGGAGAGATGTATTCGATCCTGCTTCAGTAAAAAAATCGGCATACATCATCTGGATGCAAATTCAGCACGCCGCTGAAGTACTGGACCGGAATAGTCTTTATAGTTGGGGAACCATGTGCATCGGCAGCGATTTTGACGGCACCATCAATCCGCTTGCCGGCATATGGACTGCAGAAGACCTGCCTGCACTTGGCGATGCATTGCTGGTACATGCTGCTAATTACCTGAAAGCCAACAATCGCCTCGCGCTTAGTGAAAACCGGAACATCACCCCTGAGGAGATCGTGGAGAATTTTTTATTCGCAAACACGGTATCATTTCTCAGGCATTTCTATAACTCCACATGATCTCTTCACCAGCCACCCGCCATCTGCCGGTTCAAAAAACTGGGACAAGACTTGTTATTCCTTTTGAGTAACATTCTTTAATCGGCGCGATGCGGCTCTGCCGCGCACCAACGGGGAATTAATTTGCGGCATAATGAATACGGTGTAATTATGTGGTGGAATTTGGCAGCCAGATCGAAAATGTCGTGAATTCATCCGGCTTTCCCACCATTTCAATGAAGCCATGGTGAAATTCCAGGATTTTCTTGCACAATGCCAAACCCACTCCCAATCCATCGCTAGGGTAAAATTTTGAGAATAAGCGGAACAATTCTCCTTTGTGTGCAATTGAAATTCCTTTCCCGAAATCTGTTACATCAATTTTGATGAATGGCTTAAACTGGTAATGCTGCGTCGGTGAATGGTAAATATTTCTTTGCACTTCTGCGGCCGATACTGAAATCTGCGCCACTTCCGTTCGCCTGAATGTAACGGCATTTGTGATTAGCTCACTGAACAGGATCGTAAGATTCCTCTTATCACCGAACACTGTGGTAGCTGGGGGCATGGAAAGTTGAAAAGCATTTTCTCCTGCTTCGAGTTTTACCTGCGAAACAGCTTCTTCAAGTATGCTGCGAAGCTCAAGGTCTTCAAAATACATGTCCCTCTCGTCTACAGTGAGATAGCGCTGAACTCCATCCAACACAGTTTTTAACCTGTTGGCCGCTTTCCGCACATTGTCGAGATGATCATTTTTTGACTCCTGGAGATAAGATGAATTCAACAGGATCTTTCGCAGTGGCTCTTTCATGGTATGCGTGATAGCATAACTAAGCTGGCTGAGTTCCATGTTACGCCGGCTGATCAGTTGCAATTGCCGGTCGAGCTTGGCCGCATGTTCTTCAAGGGATTGTTTGATCCCCAATAGTTCGGTATTTTCTTCGATGCTTCGTTGTGCAGCATTTCTCGCTGCAACCAATTCGTCTTCAAATTTTTTCCGGTTCTGCACCACAATGCAGGTACATAAGGAATAGGCCGAAGTTTCGTTTACTTTCCTTCGTACGTTCAGCAACACCGGGACCGGTTTGCCATCTTTTGATAAAAGACTTATGAAAATTTCTTCGGCTACGCCGGCAACCTTGAGTAGCGGAAACAGGTGTGTCTGGTAGAATATTTTCGATGGAACTGTAAGGATCTTTTCCAGTTTCTCTCCTTGCAGTTCAGATCTCCCGTAGCCAAGACTACTCAATGCTTCATCATTGATGCCTACCAATATTCCTGCATCATTAAATCCAAAACACAAAGCGGGAATATCGTTGAAGCTGAATTCCATCATTGATCTGCGCTGCCGAGATATTCTTTTATAAGTTGGATTGTTTCACCGGGTTCGCTCATATGGGGACAATGACCTGTGGCTTTCATCACCTTAAGTACACTACCTGGTATTTGTTGATGCAGATAATCCCCCACTTCCAATGGAGCAATGATATCATCTGAACATTGCAGGATGAGCGATGGCGTTTGTAGTTTATGAAGGTCGTGCCGGTTATCTGAAAGAAACGTAGCCCGCGCAAACTCATTGGCGATCAATGGATCGGTGCTGCAAAAACTGTCGTTGAGTTCCCGGGCAAGTTCCGGCCTGTCTTCATGCTTCATGATCTGCGGCGCCAGGAAGTTTGCCCATCCGATATAGTTTTTCTCCATGGTTTCAAGCAGGCCTTCGATGTCGCTCTTTTCAAAGCCGCCGGTATAGCCGTTGTCGTTAATATAGCATGGAGAAGGGCCAATCATTACCAGGTGTGAGAAGAAGTGTGGTTTGTTGATGGCAGCCAGTAAACCCACCATGCTGCTCACGGAATGGCCTACAAAGATGACGTTCGACAAGTTGAGGGCTTCGCAGATTTCGATTATGTCGAGTGCATAGCCTTCAAGTTTTTTATAGCGTTCGCGATTGTAGCTGGAAATATCGGAATTGCCAGCGCCAACATAGTCGAAAGTAATCACCTGGTAATCGTCTTTAAAAGATGGTGTCACAAACCGCCACATGTTCTGATCACAGCCAAAGCCATGTGCAAACAGCATGGGTTGCTTTCCGCTTCCTGAGACCTTTACATTATTTCGTTTAATGATCGATTTCATGCATTGAATTCGAAAAAAAATCCGGATTATCTGTTGCTGATGTAAATGTTCAAAGATAAAGGATATTGGTTACTCCCACTGATTCCCGGTAATGCTTACATTTGGCAAATTACTGGTACTGATAACTATGAAAAAAAGGCCGTATAACCTTTACTTTCTGCGAAAGCAACTGTCTGAACTTTATTGGCAGCACCGGCATCTCAACGAAAACTATCGCATGGGCGATGATATGGCCAACTACCTCAGGGGAATGTCCGAAATACATTCCGGCCTTGTTGCTCTTCCGCTTCCCGAAACATCTTCCGGACAGGTGGTAAGTATTTACCAATCAAATTCAATTTTGTTGTCGCGGTTAAGTGATCTGATACAGCAGCAACGGGCAGAGGAAATATTCGCAATGGGTACATCGATATCCGGGTTTATCGACCAGCTCTATTCTTCGTTAAACAACCCGTTACACAATAAACGAACAAGGCTTTGGATCGGTGGGGCTGTTGTGCTGCTTATATGTGTTGCTGCAGCTTTCCTGGCGCCAACCCTTAAGAAACAATATGCCAATGAACTAAGTACGCAGAATCTCGCAATCAATGAAGAATCGTACAAACAACAAACGATTGACGACTTGCTAAAGCTGAAAGAAGCGTTGGAAAAATAT
>JAFAGE010000100.1 GCA_023423015.1 Bacteroidota bacterium | reverse complement strand
GGATACCGAGGTGAAGAATTCCACGACCGTAAACAAGGAAGCTATCAGCGATATCTGAGTCTTCTACACGCAGAGCCAGGTGCTTTTCGGTTACTTTCATCAGCCTGTCGCGCAGGTGACGAGAAGTAACAAACTTTCCATCGCGGCCAAAGAATGGCGAGTTGTTGATGCTGAACTGCATACTCATGGTCGGTTCGTCTACGCTGATTACCGGCAGAGCTTCCGGGTTTTCTGCATCAGCAATTGTATCACCGATATTAAAGTCTTCGAGTCCAACTACTGCACATATATCGCCGGCAACCACCTGGGTAGCTTTTTTCTTGCCCATTCCTTCGAATGTGTACAATTCGCGCACTTTCGATTTGCGGATAGTACCATCTGCCTGAACGAGAGCAGCATTCTGTCCTTCGTTGATCACACCTCGCGCTACTTTTCCTACAGCTATACGACCGAGGAAAGAAGAATAGTCCAAAGAAGTTATCTGCAGCTGAAGATTTCCTTCCTCTACTTTCGGCTCAGGAACATATTGAAGAATTGCATCCAATAGAGGGGTAATATCTTCAGAAGGAGTCAGCGATGTGTTCATCCAACCCTGTTTCGACGAACCATAAATGGTTGGGAAGTCGAGCTGCTCTTCAGTAGCATCAAGGTTGAAGAATAGCTCAAATACTGCGTCGTGCACCTCATCGGGCCGGCAGTTTGGCTTATCTACCTTGTTGATTACAACAATCGGCTTCAGGTTCAGCTGAAGGGCTTTTTGCAACACAAACCTGGTTTGAGGCATAGGACCTTCAAATGCGTCAACCAACAGCAGAACGCCGTCGGCCATTTTTAATACTCTTTCCACTTCACCACCGAAGTCTGAGTGGCCGGGAGTGTCAATAACATTGATTTTCACCCCTTTATATTCTACTGCTGCGTTCTTGCTGAAAATTGTGATTCCTCGTTCTCTTTCCAGGTCATTCGAGTCCATAATCAACTCTCCTGTTTCCTGGTTGTCACGAAAAACCTTCGTCGCATGCAGGATTTTGTCGACCAGCGTGGTCTTCCCGTGGTCAACGTGAGCGATAATGGCTATATTCCTGATATTCATATTAAATTTTCGAGGCGCGAAGGTACGTTAAATAATCCTACTTTCACAGTTAAAACGGTGTATAATGTCACGTAAAACATGGTGGCTCATCGTTCCCCTGGCTTTCATAGCCATTTACCTCCTGGGACCCCATCCATCTTCTCCGGAACTGAAGCCTGATTTGCCGCAGGTACCATCCTCAGCACAGCAACTTGAAAACTTTGTTGCCGTGAAAGAAAAAGCCCACAAGCTTAAACCCGATAACGAGGCGCGTATTGTGTGGCACAACGATTCCACGAAAGAAAAAACGGAATATGCAATCCTTTACCTGCATGGGTTCACCGCATCGCAGGCAGAGGGCGATCCTGTTCACAAAACCATCGCCAGGCGTTTCGGATGCAATCTTTACCTGGCGCGCCTGGCCGAACACGGCCTTGATACGGTTGAACCATTGGTACGCCTGAAAGCTGATGCACTTTGGGAGACAGCCAAAGAAGCCTATGCTATTGCTTCCCAGTTGGGTGAAAAGGTAATTGTTATGGGAACATCTACCGGTGGCACCCTTGCTCTTATGCTCGCTGCTCATTTTCCCGAAATCCATTCGCAAATCCTGTTGTCTCCAAACATAAAGATCTTCGACAGCAATGCATGGGTGCTGAATAACCCCTGGGGGTTGCAGATGGCTCGTATGATCACAGGTTCGGATTACATCATGTCGGAAGACACAATGCCGCTCAGCAAACAATACTGGTCGCGCGGCTATCGCATTGAAGCGGTAGTTCAATTGCAGGAACTTCTCGAAAGCACAATGCATGAAGAAACTTTCAGGAAAATTCAACAACCAACACTGATGCTGTATTACTATAAAGACGATGTGCACCAGGACAGCACTGTTCGTGTAGATGCCATGCTTGAAATGTTTTCGCAGCTCTCTACTCCCCAATCTCAAAAAGTAGCTCGCGCGATGCCAAAGGCCGGTGATCACGTAATTGGTTCGTACATTACTTCGTCTGACGTTGATGGAGTTACACGTGAGATAGCCGACTTTATGAAAAATACCCTGCATCTAAAAGAATATTAAGCCCGATGCATGAAGTACGACCAACAACCCGCACCCAGAAATCTCTTATATCTTATTAATCCTGTTTCAGGAACAAAACGGAAAGCCGAACTAATAAATGAAATTGAGAGTTCCACCAAAAATGCCGGGCTGCCTTACGAAATTGTAAATACCCGGGCCGATGGCAACTATCAGGATCTGCTGCCTTACATCCGAAATCAGAACATCACAGATGTGATCGTCTGCGGCGGTGACGGCTCGGTGAGTACGGTCACATCCTGGCTTCTTAATATACAAATCAATGTAGGAATAATTCCTACGGGGTCAGGAAACGGTCTTGCACTCGCAGCACGCATCCCCTACTCAACAAAGAAAGCTCTTGATGTTATTTTCCAGGGATATGCATCAATGATTGATGGGTTTCGTGTAAATGGAAAGTTCTCCTGCATGATGTGCGGAATTGGCAACGATGCTGAAATAGCTCATGAGTTTGCACTAACCAAGGTAAGAGGATTGAAAACCTATTTGAAATTATCTCTTAAAAAATACTTCACGCTCAAACCATACGATTTTACGTTACTGGCAAATGGAATCAGCACAGATTTCAGCGCATTTTTTATCACCATTTCAAACAGCAACCAGTTCGGCAACTATGTCACGATAGCTCCACGGGCAAGCCTCACCGATGGATTGCTCGATGTGGTTGTGGTTCAAAAAATGAACAGGTTACTTTTACCACTTCAGCTGTTCCGTCAAATTTACGGCATCAACAAACTGACTAGTTACAACACGAAAAAGAAAAGGCCCATCGTTTATTTTCAAACTCAACAACTTCGCATTATAAATCACGGAGCAGCTCCGCTTCACATCGATGGTGAACCGCACCCAGCGATAAAAGACATTTATATCGAAATTGTTCCTAACGCGTTCCGGCTATTGCAACCTTTTCCCCGGAAGTAACCGGAAGATTGTTAAATGAAGCAAAGCGATTGAAACATTCCCGGTTGCCTTCGCTTTCCAATGCCTGGTGAATGTTCACCTTCTCGCGTTTTGTGAGATGAAAGTTTAATGCAGCGCCAGCATCTTCTTTTCGCGGCACGTATTGAAACGTAATTTTATGAAAACGATCTTTCATCGAGCTTTCAAGTAGGCTGACGAGGTCATTCTGATTGTAATCCTGCATCTTGTACCAATTGAACTGCAGGATCAACAGCGGCTTGGTAAAAAGTTCTGTAATGTTCGATGATTCATATGGATGGTCCCAACCCCCTGTAACCCGATCACGAATCTGGATCATCACCACACCAGATGTATTTGCATCGATCCATTCTTTAAATACCTGTACGAAACGGACCGCGAGTTCAGGTCCGTAATTATCTCTCAACCCCGCATCCATTACATCGATAACCGGGCTGCTTGGCAACCATACGTTCGGCAATACATATGGGAACGTAGCGTTCATACGCAACGCTGTAAGCAGACGCATATTCATCGGATCCTGTTTGTGAAACAATGCCCCGAAATCGATGGCATCCGGTTCGGCAACACCCACCGTGCTTGTGGTATCTGCAGGCGGCCGCATTAAGAAACTTACGGGCTGCGTGCTGATAATCATTTTCTTTCCATCGCGTGTAACAACTGAGTTGAGCATCATCAGCGGAACCCGGGCGAGGCGTTCATCTTCCTCAATGTCTTTCAGCTGGCGATTCATCAATCCTCTTGTATTCTGATTAAGTTTTTGCTCAAAAGCAAATCCGCGGTCTTTTACATATTCATAATCACCAACTGTAAATTTCTGCGCAGGAGAAGCAAGGTCGCGTGCAACAAACGAAGTAAATATCGCATTCAGCAGGTCCTGCGAAATATCATCAACATGTTTGCGATCGTTCGGGTTGTATGTGCTATTCCTAGACAGTTCGCGATAATAGGAAGCGCCGAGCATGCCTCCGGAAGCACCTGTTATCATGAACGTGCGGTCCATCAGTTCTCCTCCACAAAGACTATCCATCTTCTGCAGCACATTCATTGTGAAGGTTGCACTGCGATTACCGCCACCGCTGGTATTAATGATGTATAGATATGGCTTGTCGCTTTTCTGTTTAGCTTTCCATTTTTCCAGAATGGAAATCATATTTTGTTTGTCGCGTTCGATGATCGGTGGCTTGCTCAGCTCGAGTAATGTTTCCCGATTATATCCGGGCCTGTCGGAAACATTCTCGTAATTCAATCCATAAGCCCGATTGCTCGGATCGATAATGTTGTAGCGATAAAGAATATTGGCTACCAGAATCACAAGCAACAATACCGGAATACTCCAGTTCTGAAGGAAATAGGAGAATGCTCCTGATATGGCAATGAGTATAGCGAAGAAAATGATAATTCCTGCTGCTGCCGGTAATTGGAAATAGGCGCTGTCGAGCCAGAAGCCTACAAAAATGAGAAACAGGAATGCTATAAAAATGCTGAGCACTGCTGCAAAGTGGTGCCGGCTGAAAATGGTTTCGATGAACTCGCGGCTGTAATGCGTAACATCCCTTGTTTTCTTGATGTTGAAATGTGCATTCAGGTACCATTCCACATGAATCACACGGCTGCGGAACAATTTAACATCGCCCGGTTTAAATCGCTCCTTGAATAATTTCGGGTTGCTCATTACCGGAGCAAGTGTGCGGATAATCGACTTGTCTGCTCTGAAAAAATAAACGAAAGAAATTATTATGAGTAAGATTAACCCGGCTATAAATCCGCCTACCGAAATCATTATCTCATGCAGTGACATCAGCTCGCGCGAAGAGCCGAATTCAATCGCCTGAACAAGGTAATAGATAAGAAAAACAGCCGGAATGATTGAATTGTTGATGCAGTATTTAAGAAAGGGATTCGAAGTGGTTGCAAGAAATCGGAAATGCCGGCTGAACAAAATAAAAGTTGTGATGTTCCAGCTCATGATGAACACTCCGATTGCCAGGCCGAGTATAGCCGCACTTGCAGGGCTCACCTCACCGAGGTATTCCGGTGCAAGAAACAGGGAATCTGCCCCGTAGCTGTTCATGAAATTACCTCCGACAGTGCCGAAAAGCAGAAACCAGAAGAGTAGCAATACCTGGAATCTTTTGATGTGCAGGAATACAAGCTGTACGGGGAACGAATAATATAGTCCTCTGAAGAACAGTTTCATGGTTGAGGCATTCCTAATATAATGAAAGTTATTGTTTTCTCCTAACCAGGTACAGTATGGCAACCAGGCTGAGCGTAAACAACATCCCGACGATCTGGTGCAGCTGTGCAAACCATTCGAAAGATCCCCATCGGTTTGGCTGAATACCCGTACTGGTCAGCAGCGACAATATTCCCAATACTATTTGGACTCCGACGAGCGCAATTGGTGTTGCTTTGGATATGTTAAATATATTTCCGGAACTTCTCAATCGGTAGAGTCGAACGGTAAGCAACGCCGTAAGAACGAAAATGAGGTAGGCGAGATTGCGATGAAAAAAGTGAATAGTAATCTTATTCTCAATAAAATTCAGGACCATCGGCACATCGCGGAAAAGCGATTCAGGAAACCAGGCACCATTGATATCTGGCCAGGTGGGAGCTGCAGTTGCCGCCCGATGACCCGCCATTAGTGCACCGAGAATGAGCTGAACCGTGGTGAGAAGCAATATAGTTGTAGTTAATCCCCGAATTTTATTCGCGCTTACAACGGCGGTGCGCGGCACAGTCAACACCATCAGCACCCAGAGGGTGTAAGCAATCAAACCAATGGCAAACACAAAATGCAACGCAAGCCTTGTCGGTTTCACATAAACCGCGTCGCCTGTCAAGCCACTTGCTACCATGATCCATCCAACGGCGCCCTGAAGCGCTCCCAGTAAAAATAAAGTGAGCAGGGGTTGAATCATTTCGCGATGCAGGGCCCTGCGAATTAAAAGGTAAACGAATCCAACGATAAAGACAATGCCGATGGTGCGCGCCCACACCCTGTGTAACCATTCCCAGAAATAGATAAACTTGAAGTCGCGCAGAGTGAATTCGTTATTCAGGAGTTGGTACTGCGGCGTTTGTTGGTATTTTTCAAATTCTACCGTCCAATCATGTTCATTCAATGGCGGTAGAGCCCCCGTGATAACATTCCATTCGGTGATGGAAAGACCCGAACCTGTAAGGCGCGTGATACCTCCGAGAATCACCTGCACTATCAGCATGAACAATCCGATTCCGATCCAGACAGCTACCGCGCGGGTTTGACTTTTCATGGACCGCAAAGATAACGCAGCACGATGTGAATAACTTGTTTCCCCTCGGTCACGAGTGCTCCTTTACATTTGAGAAAAAGATCCAGTTGCTAAGGGCTGCACATCAATCCGTAAAAGTTGAAGCTGGCTGCGACGAAGCCGGACGAGGATGCCTCGCAGGACCTGTTTTTGCTGCAGCAGTTATCCTGCCATCCGACTTTTTCCATCCCCTTTTGAACGATTCAAAACAGGTGGCTGAAGAAACGCGTGAAGATCTGCGACGATTTATCGAACGTAACGCCATTTGTTACAGCGTTGCCCAGGTGGATCATGAAGAAATCGACAGGATCAACATCCTTCGTGCATCATTTAAAGCCATGCATCTGGCACTCGACAAACTGAAGAAGAGACCCAAATTGCTGCTCATCGACGGCAATCGTTTTACCCGGTACCGGAAGACGCCGCATGAATGCATTGTGAAAGGAGATTCTATCTATTCTTCCATTGCTGCGGCAAGTATTCTTGCGAAAACCTACAGAGACGAGTACATGAAAAACCTGCACCTGCAGTTTCCTCACTATAAGTGGAACACCAACAAAGGTTACGGCACCGTTGAACACCGGCAGGCGATCGCGGTGCACGGACCCTCTCCGTTCCACAGGCGGAGCTTCAACTGGCGTGTGGACGCAGTTAATGAAACTGTAGCAGAGCTGGAAGATTGATCAGAGCATCTCGCCAAAAAATGCAGCTCTTCGCTCCTGCCATTCACTTCTAAGCAAACTAAAATAGATTGTGTCCCGACGGCGGCCGCCGTGCATTAATGTGTGGCTTCTTAGTACACCTTCAGGTATCATTCCTACCTTAAGCAAACCGGCCTTGGCTCTTTCGCTTAGCACGTCAGTTTTCGCTTCAACACGTTCCATCTTCATCACTTCGAATGCAAACGACAACAAGGCAAACTTTACCTGTTTGTTAACGCCCATACCTATGTACTCCGGACCAAGCCAGCTCCACCCGATTTCTATACGTTTATCGTAAAAAGAAATGTTACCATAGCTTGAACTGCCGCAAATTTTTTTTGTGTCGAGGTCAATTATTGTAAAAGGCATACGCCTGCCTTCTTTCATATCCTTCATGGCAACGTCAACCCAGGCGCGGAGTTCAGATTCATCGCTCAGATCTTTGTAAAAGTACTTCCATGTTTCAGCTGATTTCGCCAATGGTAGAAATTCTTCGAAATCCCCTGACCTCATTGGCCGAAGT
>JAFAGE010000047.1 GCA_023423015.1 Bacteroidota bacterium | reverse complement strand
CTTCCGAAGAGTGCACCCATAGCAATGGCGCCAAGGCCCATTGCACTTTCTTTGAGAAAGTGTCGCCTTGTGTGCACGTGAAGCATTTGTTTTTGTGCTTCCTCAACTAATTTCTGGGTATGTAAGTCTTGCCTCGTCATGTTAATTCTTCGTGATTACTTCATCTAAATTCATCATGGCGTTAGCCACAACCTTCATTGCTGCGCGGTGTTGAGCAGATTCATCCACTTTGTCTGTTCCTAAAAACTTTTTGGTTGACGAATCATCTTTCTTAAACTCCTGCAATGCCTCATTGTAAAGATTCATCATCACATCCAACTTTTGTGGCGGCATCTTTTTGTACAACATGATTTCATAACCATGTGAAATCTGTTCGCGCGTATGCTCTTTTACCTCGTTGATCATGCGGTCGGCGAAATGCGTCGCAAGGTCAACGTATGCCGAATCATTCAGCGTAACCAATGCCTGCAGCGGCGTATTCGTCTTAATTCTTCGCGCAAGACACACATTGCGTGATGCGCCGTCGAACGCAACGAGCGAAGGATATGTACCGGAACGTTTAATATACGTGTACACACCGCGGCGATACTGGTCTTCACCACTGGCGTTTTTCCACTCCGAATCATTGTATGGATTGTTCCAGATGCCTTCCGGTTGCCATGGCATTACCGATGCGCCGTACATTTTGGTACTCAATTTTCCGCTCACACAAAGCATCTGGTCGCGCAGTTGTTCTGCATGCAGCCTTGTTCTTGGTCCGCGTGCATAATACCTGTTGTATGGATCTTTTTCTTTCAGTGTTTCATTTGTCCTGGAGTCCTGGCGATAAGTTGCGCTCATCACAAATTCGCGGATCAGTTTTTTCAGGCTCCAGTCATATTCGTGCATCAGCTTGTAAGCATAATGATCAAGTAACTCTTTGTGAGTAGGAGGCAGGCCCTGCGTGCCCATATCTTCCAATGTTTCAATAATACCCATTCCAAACACCTGCTCCCAGATCCGGTTCACAATGGTGCGCGACACGAGCGGATTCTCCTTGCTGGTTAGCCACATGGCGAGGCCACGGCGGTCGGCAGGCGCGTTGCGCGGCATTGCAAATGCCAATGAACCCGGAACGCCTGCACTTACTTCCTGGCCCAGCGTGAGACGATTTCCTCTTTCGAATACACGTGTGGTTCTTTTCAGTGAGGGAGGGTTTTCCACCATCACAGGAGTTGTTTCCACTTCTGCATTTAGCAGCTTCCAGAATAGTTCCTTGTTTTCTTTATAGCCGGGTTTTCCTTTTCCAGGTAAGTCGCTGGTAAAAGATATCCATTCAAGAGTAAACAGGTCCCTGGATTTTTTCCCTTCCAGCGGAGCAGAGGGATTGTAATATGTAAAAAACAGGTCGTGTTTTTTGCCGTCTCCCGTCACCGGAAATTCGTACAGCATCATCTTGGACGTAAAAGGAACTTTATACGATCCGATGATTTTACCGTCCACTGCATCAGTGTGAACAGTTAGAGTTCCGCCTCCTTCGCGCACATAGGCATACATGATAGCGCGTTCTACATTTGTAAGGTCAATATTTTTTAAGCGGAACGACGATTTGTTGTGCACATAAAGAGGCGCGTTGTTGCCGCTGATATAGCCGTTGGTAATGCTATCTGCTGTGGATCCGTACACTGCGGGTTGCCAGGTTTTCAGCAATAGGCGTGCTGTATTTGCCTGCTCTTCTGTGCCATTCTGCTTCACCCAGTCTGTGATTTTTTCTACCTGTTCAAGCTGGTCTGCAGAGTAATGCCTGAGATATGGAAACTCGTTGGGATACTGGTCTTCATCGCGGGTGTTGTTGAAATATGCGAGGAAGCTGTAGAATTCTTCGTGGCGGAAAGGATCATATGGGTGGCTATGGCATTGCACGCAGGAGAAAGTTGTTCCCATCAAACCTTCCCATGTTGTATTTACGCGATCGATAACGGCTGTGGTTCTGAATTCTTCATTATCGGTACCACCCTCGTCGTTTGTCATGGAGTTTCGGCTGAATGCTGTGGCGATGTATTGTGCATCGGAAGGTCGCGGCATAAGGTCGCCCGCGATCTGTTCGGTAATAAATTCATCGTAAGGTCTGTCGGCATTGAACGCATCGATCACCCAATCGCGGTAGCGCCATATATTGCGGGCAACATCGGCTTCATAACCTTTACTGTCGGCGTAACGCGCAATATCCAGCCACATGGTGGCCCACTTCTCGCCAAAGTGTTTTGATGCCAGTAAAGAATCGACGAGTTCCGCATATGCATCCGGGTCATTCGAGCTGAGATACTTTTTCGCAACAGATTCCGAAGGATACATGCCGATTACATCGAGGCTGACGCGTCTTAATAATGTTGCCTTATCTGCTTCAGGTGACGGTTTTAATTCCAGCTCATCCAGTTTCTCAAGAATAAACCTGTCGGCATCAACCTTTACCCATTCGTTATCATCTACATCAGGAGCCGGTGTATTCTTAACAGGCAGGTAGGCCCAATGGTCGCCCCATTTTGCGCCCTGGTCGATCCAACGTTCGAGTATGCTGATCTCTTCTTTTGAAAGCTTTTCATGTTTGTAAGGCATCCTTTCTTCGGGATCATCGTGTTTGATCCTTCGGATCATTTCACTTGCGTCGGCATCCCCGGGAACGATGGCGTATGTACCCGACTCGGTTTTGGCCAACGCTTCTTCCCTGAAAAGCAGGCTGAAGCCAGCTTTGGCCTTCACCCCACCATGGCAGCTGATACATCGCTTATTTAAAATCGGCTTAACGTCGGCAGAGTAATCCACCTGCCGGTCGGAGCTGGTAAAAAACACCAGCGTGGAAGTGATAATGGCCAGCAATACAATCGTTGCAATCTTCTTGTTTAACAGGAACTTCATGCGCCTGTCAAGTTACGGCAATGCCGGGAAACGGCAAAGGGAAAAGGGCAGAGGGCGGAAGGCAGAAGGCAAAGGGCGGAGGCCGGATGGCGGAGGGAGGAGGGCGGAAGGCGGAGAACGAAGAACGGAGAACGGAGGGCGGCATAGGGCAGACCTGTCCGCCGAAGCCTTGGCATAGGTGAAGGCAGGTGACAGGTGTCAGGTGGCAATGCAAGATTATTCTGGCTGGTATTCGGCTCCTTGCTGGCTCATTGATCCATCGGTATTAGGTCTTCTTAAAACGGCAGCATGTTGGACCAAAGACGGAAGCAAGACGGAGGATCTATGGTGGATGATGCGGAAAATACTATGCGAAAATGCAGGGTTCATGCAATCAGCGGGGCTATGAATAAGAATACTCTTCCTCCATGTCCACCGAGGGTTCAGCGAAAGCGGGTTCTGAATTTTCGCCCTTCCGCCCTCCGCTCTCCGTTCTCCGTTCTGCCATCTGCCACCTGCCATCTGCCTTCCCCCTATGCCTTATGCCCTATGCCTTATGCCTCCTTCTCACCGCTCACCGCTCACCTTTCACGGTGTGCCTGCGCGCCCAGCCTTTCCGCAATCTCCACCAATTCAACGAACTCCGCCCGGTATCCTCCAGGATCCCCGGAAAGGGAGCGTTTTGCAAGTTCGCGGGCGCCCCGGAACGATGAACTTTGCGCGAATTCCGACTTGTTCAGCAGCATTCCATATTGCGCCACTGCTGAAACAAAGTAGAAGTTGGCTGAAGGTTCGTCGCTATTGCGCGTGGATACCGGATGTTCAATCAACATGCTCTGTTGTCCATCAGGTTTTTTGTACCTGATCTTCACGTTCATCATCTCGCCATTAGCTGATGTGCTCTTTTTGTTTTGTTTCTGATACTTCAGCGGATCTACACTTTCGATCCATTTGGATTTTACACCCACCGGGATCACTTCATATAATGCAGTAACAGTATGGCCACTTCCAATTTCACCGGCGTCTTTTTTGTCGTTGTTAAAATCTTCCTTATTCAGCATCCTGTTTTCATAACCAACCAAACGGTAGCCCTGAACATATGCAGGATTAAATTCTACCTGGAGTTTTACATCTTTTGCTATGGTGAATAAGGTTCCCCCGAATTCACTCACCAACACCTTTCTTGCTTCGTTGATATTATCGATGTACGAATGATTGCCATTTCCTTTCTGGGCGAGTTTCTGCATTTTATTGTCTTTGTAGTTGCCCATGCCATATCCCAGGATAGTCAGGAACACGCCAGATTCGCGTTCATGCTCAATTAACCTTTCCAGTTCCGCATCGCTACTCATACCTACGTTGAAGTCGCCATCGGTGCACAGTATTACACGGTTGTTTCCTCCCGCGGCAAAATTTTTACGTGCCACATCATAGGCCAGACGAATACCTTCGCCTCCCGCAGTTGATCCGCCCGCTTCGAGTTGTTCGATGGCATCCCACATTTTTTGTTTGTTGCTGCCGCTTGTAGATGGTAGAACCAATCCTGCACTTCCTGCGTATACCACGATTGATACGCGATCCTGTTTTCGGAGTTGTTCTGTGAGCAATTTGAGTGATGATTTTACGAGGGGTAATTTATTTTGATCCATCATCGATCCTGAAACATCGATAAGGAATACAAGATTGCTCGCCGGTAAATTTTCTACATCGATGTTTTTACCTTGTAGTCGGATCATCACCAATTAGTGGTCGGTATTCCTTGAACATTCTCTTACTTCAGTTG
>JAFAGE010000020.1 GCA_023423015.1 Bacteroidota bacterium | reverse complement strand
GCCCAGGTCATCGCCGGCATCCTGGAATCTAAAAAGAACAATACCTTCGGAATGACGGCTTTTATCTCCTATGGATTTTTCTGGCTCACGCTGGTGGGACTTCTCTTCATGTCTAAATGGGGATGGACCGCTGCCACCACAAAAGATGCACTGGCCACCTACCTGCTTGTATGGGGAATTTTTACTTTGCTCCTTTTTATCGGCACACTCAAGCTCACAAAGGCATTGCAATTCGTTTTCGCCACACTCACCATCCTGTTTTTCTTACTGGCAATCGGTAATTACACCGATAACGAAAGCATCCTTGTGTTTGCCGGTTACGAAGGGATCATCTGTGGCTCTTCAGCTATTTACACGGGGATCGCCAGCCTGCTGAATGAGGTGTATGGACGAAAAGTTCTTCCGCTCGGATAATTCATCCTTAAAATACACACCTTGTACAAATCATCATACCCGGTATTCATCTCGATGATCGCCGCTTTGGGAGGATTCCTGTTTGGTTTCGAAACGGCTGTAATCTCAGGGGCAGAACAAAAGGTCCAGCAACTCTGGTCGCTCGATTCTTTCCTGCAGGGATTCACCGTGGCTTCAAGCCTTATCGGCACCGTTTTCGGTTCCCTTATCACCGGCGTTCCGGCGCAGAAATACGGACGTAAAAAAACGCTCACTGTCATCGCCCTGATGTATATCATTTCGGCTGTGGGTTGCGCAACTACATACACCTGGGAATTGTTCATCCTTTTCCGGTTTATTGGTGGCGTCGCTGTTGGTGCATCATCGGTGGTAGGTCCAATGTACATTTCCGAAATTTCACCGGCACGTATGCGCGGCCGGCTTGCAGCATCATTCCAGTTGATGATCGTTACAGGCATCTTTGTGGCCTTCATCACCAACTTTGCTTTCAAAGATTTCGGGGAAGATTCATGGAGATGGATGCTGGGTATTATGGTTGTTCCTTCTTTATTATTTGCTATTCTGCTACGCATCGTTCCTGAAAGTCCGCGATGGCTGGTATTGAAAAACCGCGACGAAGAAGCGCAGCGTGTTTTCGAGAAACTGGGAGAACCCGGTGCACTGGCCATTATCCGTGAAGAACACAGGCTTTCACAACATGGCACCCGCGAAAGCCTGTTTAATGGCAAGTACAACAAGCCGATTTTGTATGCGGTAATTCTTGCCATGTTCAACCAGCTTTCCGGAATTAATGCCATCCTCTATTATGCTCCACGCATTTTTGAAATGGCCGGCTTCGGTCCCGATGAAGCTTATCTGCAACCTATTTACATCGGTGGAGCGAATTTGCTGTTTACCCTTTTAGCAATTTCTGTGATCGATCGTTTTGGACGCAAGAAATTGTTGCTTATCGGAAGCCTTGGAATGATATTGTTTCTCGCACTCACTGCGCAGGCATTTGGAAGCGGTGCAGAAGGAAATAGCGCGGTGTTATATTACCTCATTGGCTTTATTGCATTCTTCGCATTTTCGCAGGGCGCTGTAATCTGGGTTTTTATTTCAGAGATATTTCCGAATGCCGTGCGTTCGCAGGGTGGTGCACTCGGAAGTTTCACCCATTGGATCATGGCTGCTATCATTTCCTGGACTTTTCCCGCTATTGTGGAACAGATACCGAACGGAGGAACATACTCATTCATATTCTATAGCGTGATGATGTTTCTTTCTTTCCTTTTCATCTGGCGTGTGATGCCCGAAACAAAGGGACGTTCACTCGAAGAGATTCAAAAGGACTTGGGCATCCGTTGACCTAGTTCTATCTTTACCCCGGGAGCAGCTGAAAAGGCAAGGTTATGATCAGAACAATCTTTAAGGAAGTATTTGCAGATGAAGCTACTGTTGAATACAAATCGCCAGGCAGGATAAACATCATAGGAGAACACACCGACTACAACGATGGGTTTGTTTTACCCGCCGCAATCGACCGGTATGGACATGTTGCCGCATCGCGGAACGACAATGATCTTGTTCAGTTGTATGCACAGGAATTTAACGAATGTTTTGAGGTTCGCCTTGGTGAGATGCAACCCATCGAACACAGCTGGACGAACTACGTTCTCGGCGTTGCAGATCAACTCGTAAAAAGAGGCTATAAAATTTCAGGTTTCAAGATGGCTGTTACAGGCGACGTTCCGGTAGGAGCGGGGTTGTCTTCATCAGCCGCTATTGAATGCGCCGTGTGCGCCGCGCTTAACGACCTATTCGATCTCCAGCTTTCAAAATTTGATATTGTAAAAATCAGCCAGATCGCCGAGCACACCTTTCCAGGCGTTTTGTGCGGAATCATGGACCAGTTTGCAAGTGTGTTTGGAAAAAAAGATCACGCGCTTCGCCTGGATTGCAGAAGTCTTGAATATGAAGAAGTGCCGCTGCATGCCGAAGGATATAAAATCGTGTTACTGAACACGAACGTAAAACATTCACTGGCATCTACTGCCTATAACAAACGCCGCGAAGAATGTGCAGAAGGAGTGGCACAGGTTAAAAAAAACGTTTCCGGCGTAACCTCACTGCGCGACGTTACCATCCAGATGCTCGACGAATACGTAAAAGATCCGCTTATTTATCGTCGCTGCCGATTTGTAGTGGAAGAAAATGAACGCGTGCACGAAGCTGTTCGCCATATGAAAGATGGCAACATACAAGGCCTCGGTGAACAGATGTTTCGCAGTCACGACGGCTTGAGCAAAGAATACGAAGTGAGCTGCCGCGAACTGGATTGGCTCGTAGAAGCCGTTCGCCACAATCCACTTGTTGCCGGCGCGCGCATGATGGGTGGAGGATTTGGTGGATGCACCATCAACCTCATCCGCGAAGGCGCCATTGCAGAACTGGTAGATTATTTATCCGCAAACTACCAGGCCGAAATGGGAAAAAAACTTACCGTGTACATTGCGCAAACTGCTGATGGAACTTCGCCGGTTACACCGGCGAGGTGAAAGGTGAGCATCAAATCTTCTTGTTCTTCCACTTTCCTTTCCTGAATATGAAAAACGCTGCGATGGCAATACAGGTTTCTGCCACAGGTATAGCGATGAATACACCTGTTGGCCCCATGTCTGCAACTTTTGCAAGTACGTAGCCGAGTGGTATCTGGAACAGCCAGAAGCCGAATAAGTTTATCCATGTCGGCGTCCATGTGTCGCCTGCACCATTGAAGGCATTCATCATCACCATGCCGATGCCATAAAAGATATAACCCAGGCTGATGATCTGAATGGCATTTACACCTACGCGCGTAACATTGATATCGTTCGTGAAGAACGAAATAAACCATTCGCCCAGGGTAAACGTGAACAACGTTATTGCCGCCATGAAGAGCACGATGTATTTCATCGTCTTCATCACCGATTCTGATGCGCGTTCAGGTTTCGCGGCGCCAAGGTTCTGACCAACCAGGGTTGCGGCGGCATTACTCATGCCCCATGCAGGCAGCAGGAAAAACATCATCAGCCGCATGGCTGTCTGAAACCCTGCAGAACCTTCTTCACTACCGGTAGTGGCAACAAGGTTCGCAAGAAAGATCCAGCTGCACGATGCAATTACGAATTGAAATATTGCCGGCGTGGCAATTTTCACAATCGAACTCATCACAGGGATATCAATTTTCCAATGCACAGGTCTGAGTTTAAGCAACCCTTTGCCTCCGAACAGATAGTATGCCTGGTAAATTACTCCCGCGCTTCTTCCAACTGTGGTGGCGATTGCTGCGCCTGTTAATCCGTATGCCGGTACCGGACCGAAACCATTGATGAAAATGGGACAAAGAATAATGTTGCAGATGTTGGCAATCCATAAACTTTTCATCGCGATGGCGGCATTGCCTGCGCCGCGAAATATTCCATTGATAAGAAACAGCAGCATGATTACCATGCTGCCGCCCATCATTATTCTTACGAATGGCGTGCCCACCGTTGATGTTTCATCGGAGGCCCCCATAATCAGCAATATGTTCTTTGCGTAGATAAATCCTAGTATGCCGAGTACAATGGTAACACCGATAGCAACCAATAAACTCTGCGCGCCGGCATGTGAGGCGCCATCGTTGTTTTTTTCACCAACGCGTCGCGCAACCATCGCCGTTGCGGCCATACTCATACCTATTGCCAGCGAATAAATGATGGTGAGCACCGATTCGGTAAGTCCCACCACCTGAATCGCCTGGCTGCTGTTTTCAAGATGTCCTACAAAGTAGAGATCCACCACGGCAAACACCGACTCCATGATCATTTCGAGCATCATGGGAATAGCGAGCATGATGACTGCCTTTCTGATGCTGCCCGAGGTGTAATCCATCTCCTCGCCGCGGATGGACTGTTTAATTAAATTGAACCAGTTTGGCTTGCCTGGAGAGATGGATGCTTGAGTCATTTAAAAGTTCAGAGATATCTTTCGAGCAGCTGCTTCGTTTTCAGGATACCTTCTTCTTCACTAAGCTTATCGCCTTCGTATTCGATTCCAACTATACCCTTGAACCCGGAATCCTTTACGATCTTCATCATTTTATCGTAGTCGGTTTCAATGCATCTGCCCTGGTCATCAAAATTGTTTGTCTTGGCGCTTACGCCTTTCGCAAATGGCATCAGCTCAGTCACACCTTTGTAGCGGTCGTATTCCTGCTCACAGCTGGTATATCCGTTTGCCCATTTGATGCAGAAGTTTCCAAAGTCGGGTAACATTCCCACGTTTGGTTTATTCACTTCTTTCAGCACTTTCGACATCCACTGGCCGTCGGATGAATAACTTCCGTGGTTTTCAACAATTACGTTGATGTTTTCTTTTGCAGCGTATTCGCCTACTGCACCAAGACCTTGTACCGCAGCTTTCGCAACATCTTCTGCTGAACCCACTCCATAAGCATTTACGCGAATGGAAGCGCAGCCCAGGTGTTTTGCGGCATGAACCCATCTGTAATGATTTTCAACGGCTTTTTTTCTTTCTGCATCATTGGTGTTGCCGAGGTCGCCCTCACCATCGATCATGATCAGGTGGTTACGAACATTATTGTCTTTGCATCTTTTGAGGAGTTCGTTTAAATATTTGGTGTCTTCAGCCTTGTCTTTGAAAAACTGGTTCACGTACTCCACAATACCAATGCCGAATTTTTTGCGTGTGACCTCCGGGAACTCGAGATTGGTAAGTTTTTTTGCAAACAGCGTTTTGTGAAGGCTCCATTCTGCGAGTGATATTTCAAACCAGGATGCATCGGCGATCCGGGCTGCTAATGCGCTTTTTGAAAAGAGTGCAAGACCTGTTGCACCTGCTACCTGGCCGATGAATTTACGACGTGACTGATCCATAATTGTTTTGTTTGTTGGGAGAGTGAAATTATGGTTTTTACCCCAGTGTTCAATCGCCACGATAGCGCTTTACCCTCAACTCCAGCGCTTCTTCCGGGTTTTTATCGAGCAGGCGGCGGATATCTCTTTTGGTGAATCCCTTTTCAGTGAGCGCTGGAATCAGGTGTGTGAATATTGCGGTGTACCCGGTAAATTCGCCGCCATTTTTTTCTCCCGGGCGGTAATATCCTGCGTCGTGCGAAATAAGCACCCGGTCGAGCAACCCATTTTCTTTCAACAATGTAAGCGCTTCCACATAACGGGATATATCGGAGGTGTTAACATTGTCGAGACTTACCCAGGTTCCCATCTTTGCCGCTTTCACGTACTGCGACATGTCTTTTTCCGCCTGCGCATGCACCCATACCAATGCTGAAGGATGCACTTTTTCCTTTTTCAGGATTTCAATTTCTTCGAAGGCAGCGGCTGCAGGTCCGGTATGCGAATAAATCGTAAGGCCGGTTTTCAAATGCGTGATGGCCGCTGCACGCACAATCTTTTTATGCAGATCCGACAATCCCGCTGCGTCTGCATCTACGCTTATCTTGATAAATCCCGGGCGCACATTTGTACCGTCTATGCCATATTCAAAGTCATCAATCCACCGCGCAGCTAGTTGTTCTGCCGACTCAGTAAATGCCCATCGGGGAAGATATTTATTTTGAACAGCGCCGTAGTACCCCGTATTTGTAATCAGCTTCACACCGGTTTTGTCGCTCAGCATTTTCAGCAGTCGAGCGTCTCTGCCGAGAAATGCCGGGGTACATTCAACAATCGATTTCACACCTGCTTTCTTCGCTTCGATAAACCAGGGTGCCACGGCTTCAATAACATCATTACGATCCCACCGGTGAAATCCGGTAAAGTCGGCGCCGATAAAATCGACCAGCACGTGTTCATGTATCAGCGTACGTCCTAAACGGAAACTATCAATCGTTCCGTTTACGGTCACTATTCTTCCGGGAGGCCGGTACCAGGAAATAAATAATGCTCCTGTTCCAAGTGCCAGGAACTTTCGGCGGGATATGGCAGGCATACCAAATAATTCAGCAGCGTACGTGCAAGTTTATTATCGCACACTGTATATATTTACGGATAGCGTTATCTTCTGAAAAAATAAAAATAGGCTAAAAATTTTCAAAAGAATGCATAAAAGCAGAACGATCTTTTTTGCTGCATTAATGGCCACGATTGCTTCCTGCAAAAATGCTTCGAACAATATACACGATGGTTCCGATTCCCTGTACAGTGGAACTAAGTTTAACGAACACATCCGGTCAACTGCTGCACTCACTCCGGAAGAAGAACAAAAAGGATTCAAACTGCCCGATGGCTTTGAAATAAATCTTTTCGCGTCGGAGCCGGATATTGGTAAGCCCATCAATTTAACTTTCGACGCAAAAGGCCGTATGTGGGTGACGCAGTCATTCGAATACCCTTTCCCCGCAAAAGGTAAAGGCCGCGACCGCGTCACTATCCTGGAAGACACAGATGGCGACGGCAAAGCCGACAAGTTTACCCATTTCAACGACACATTGAATATTCCTATTGGTGTTTTGCCCACTGAAGATGGCGCAACTGTTTTCAGCATTCCTAATGTTTACAAGTTCAGCGACGCGAATAAAGATGGCAAACCTGAATCAGGAAAAAAGTTAATTGGTCCCTTTGAAACAAAAGACACGCATGGCATGGTAAATAACTTTACCTGGGGTTTTGATGGATGGATACACGCGTGCCACGGTTTCTCCAACCGGTCTTCAGTTGCCGGCTCCGACGGCGATTCAATTCATCTTGTTTCAGGAAATACCATTCGCTTCCGTCCCGATGGAAGCCATGTAGAAATTACCACGGAAGGACGCATCAACCCATTTGGCCTTGCATTCGACGAAATGGGGTATCTCTATTCCACCGACTGCCATACTTCTCCACTGTATCAATTGATCCGCGGGGGAGAATATACGCAATGGGGTAAGGAAGAAAAGATTGGTTTCGCCCCCGACATGAAACCCCTGGAAAAAGAAGCTACCGCCCTGGCAGGCATCGGGTATTACGGCGACGTACTCTTCCCGGAAGAATATCAGAAAAATCTCTACATCGGCGATGCGGTAGCATCGCGTGTATATCGCAATTCAATTTCATGGAAAGAATCTACCCCGGTCGGAAAGCTGGAAGAAGAATTTATCCTTAGTGCCGATCCATGGTTCCGGCCGGTAGACGTAAAAATGGGACCTGATGGTGCATTGTACGTAGCCGATTTTTATAACAGTATCATCGGCCACTATGAAGTTCCGCTCGACCACCCTAAACGTGATAAAATCCGAGGAAGAATCTGGCGCATCACATACAAAGGCAAAGCAAATAAAAACGTGGACCTGTCTGCCGCCTCAGTGCAGGATTTATTAAATGCATTCAAACAGGCGAATCTTCCTGTAAGACTTGCAGCTGCTAACCAGCTCGCCGACAGGATAGGCAGCAGCGCCATCCCTGCAGTAAACGAAGTTTTCAAAAGGAAAACCAGCTCCGCAAATGAATACGCACATAGTCTCTGGGTGCTTCAACGCCTTGGCGCCCTGAGCGATGAAATCATCACCGCAGCATCTACACACCCCGATGCCCTGGTTCGCATTCACGCCATGCGCACGATCGTAGAACAACAAGACACTTCCGCAGCACTGTATTCCGTGATTGAAAAAGCAATGCAGGACGACAACCCGCATGTTCGTCGTGCAGCTTCCGAGGCACTCGGGGAGTATACAAACATTCGAACAATCGAAAAACTAATTGCATTCAGGAAGAAAATACCTGCCGATGATTCTCATCTGATCTACACCGTGCGCATCCGCCTCCGCGACCTGCTGCGCAACCCGGATTTGATGAAGCAGGTGATATCACGTGAATGGACAAACGAAGATGCCGGGGTGCTGGCCACAGTAATGATTGGTATAGAAACTCAAGCCGCGGGTGAGTTCCTGAACAATTACGTCAAAAATCACGACGTTGCCCAGGCTGACCTTCCGCGCACAATGAAACACATTGCACGTTTTGCACCTGCTTCTGCTATTGAGGAGGTTATTCAGACAGGTAAAATGAAGGCAACCAATAGGTCTGGACAGGAATACAAAATTTTCCGGAACCTTAGCGAAGGTCTGAGCAGGAGAGGGGTTAAGGAACCCGCTGCTTTTGTATCATGGGGAAAAGTACTTACATCGCGTCTGTTAAAAAAACTCTTCTCTGCGCCGGCGAGAGAAAATAAGGATAATGCAGAAGAATTGCTGTTTGCTGCGGAGACTGCCGGTAATTACCAGGTACGGGAATCCCGGGATGCGTTACAAATCATATTCAGCGACACAGCCGTGATGCAGCATATAAGGAATGCAGCGTTGCGTTCTATGATGAAGATAGATCCGGCTTCAGGTGCACCCCTCGCCGCAGAAGCCATTCAAAATGCTGCTTCAACTCCTCAGTTCAAGCGCGATATTGTAAATGTTCTTTCTGAATTTCCGGGTACACCCGTTAACCGTGCGCTTAGCACAATCAACAATGTTTCCCCCGATCTTCAACAGGCAATAGTGATTGCTCTTGCCGGATCTGCTGAAGGCCGAGCATTGTTATTTGAAAAAGTAAAGAAAGGAGAAATCTTCGCCCGCACACTCACCGAGCCGCGGGTGGAAGAACGCCTGATGATAAATATATCTCCTGCGCAGAAGAAAATATTCACGGAATTGACATCAAACCTTGCAGAAGTAGATGAAGAAAAACAAACGGTGATTCGTACGCGCATTGCCGACTACAATAACCTGGCAGAAAAACCGGATCCTGCGTCGGGACAAACCGTGTTTGTAAAAAATTGCTCTCCCTGCCACAGCATAAAGGGTGATGGAGGAGCAATCGGTCCGCAACTGGATGGGGTAGGACGCTGGGGCGCTGAGCCCTTGATAGAAAAAATCCTGGACCCCAACAGGAACATCGCAGAAAACTTCAGGAGTTACACGGTTAAGCTGAAGGACGGCAAAATACTCTCCGGATTGTATCGTCGCGATGAAGGCCAGGTAATTGTGTTTGCCGATGCAACAGGGCAGGAATACCAGGTGTCGAAGCAGGATATTGCAGAACGGACCGCATCAAAAGTTTCGTTGATGCCCGACCAGTTCCGAAACACAATACCCGTAAATGAGTTCAATTCTTTAATCAGTTATCTTCTTTCACAGAAATAAACAACCTTTAACGTTGCTTTTATGACGAATGCTGCCAATCAACAACATCATGAAACGCCGAACAAACTATTGTTCTATGCGTGCTTTGTTTCTCTTGTAACTACCTCTTTCGGTTTTATTCTTCGTGCACTCACGCTGCCGGAGTGGGGAAGGGAGTTTAATCTCACAAAAACACAAATCGGTGAAATTGCCGGCGTGGGTTTGTGGCCCTTCGCCATCAGTATTGTGCTGTTTAGTCTGATTATCGACAAAGTGGGCTACAAAAACTCGATGATCTTCGCTTTTGTTTGCCACATCACATCGGCTGCTATGACTTATTTCGCCGATGGGTACACTACTTTGTACATCGCTACCTTCATCATGGCGCTTGGTAACGGTACGGTTGAAGCCGTAACAAATCCGGCTGTAGCCACCATGTTCCCACGCGAGAAAACAAAGTGGCTGAACTTCCTCCATGCAGGTTGGCCAACAGGTCTTATCCTTGGCGGTATCCTTGCGCTGTTTATTGGAGAAGGTGTCGACTGGCGCTACAAAATCCTACTCGTGTTATTGCCAGCATTGGCTTATGGAATTATGTTGCTTCCACATAAGTTCCCGGTAAACGAACGCGTAAAAGCCGGCGTATCATACCTCGAAATGCTCAAGGAAGTAGGTGTTGCAGGTGCATTGCTGATTGTGTCGCTCATCGTATTTCAGCTCGGTTCTGTATTCGAGTGGACCACAACCACAAACATCATCATCACACTTGTGATTGTTGCATTGTTCGGATTGTATGTTCGCTCATTTGGTAAACCACTTTTTATAGTTCTGCTGTTGATCATGATTCCGCTTGCTGTAACCGAATTGGGAACCGACAGCTGGATAACCGACCTTATGGCGCCGGAGATGCGGGCTATCGGTCTGCAGGCAGGATGGGTGTTGATTTACACATCGGCAATTATGGTACTGCTGCGTCTTCTTGCCGGTAAGATCATTCATCGTATCTCACCATTGGGGTTGCTGGCTGTTTCTTCCGCTGTTGCAGCATTTGGTCTTTTCCTTTTATCTGGCGCAAGTGGAGTGATGATATTAATAGCTGCCACAGTATTTGGTTTGGGAAAAAGCTTTTTCTGGCCAACGATGCTTGGTGTAGTTTCTGAACGCTTCCCGAAAGGAGGTGCACTTACGCTAAATATTACTGGTGGTGTAGGTATGATTGGTGCCGGAGTTATCGGTGCAGCTATTCTGGGTTTTTTCCAGGACACTACAACGGATAAAAATCTGCTTGCTTACGATAACAACAACAATACAGCTTTGCATAGTAAATATGTAACGGATGAAAAACGAAGCATATTTGGCGACTATCGTGCGGTAGATGCAGCGAAAGTTGAAACTGCAAGCACAGAGGAAAAAGCCACGATCACACAGGTACAGGAAAACGCAAAGAAAGAAGCATTGAAGAGCGTTGCGTGGTTCCCTGTGGGAATGTTTATTATTTACATCATTCTTATACTATATTTCAGGTCGAAAGGTGGCTACCGCGCCGTTCAACTCGATAAATCATCAGTAATACAGGAATATGAGTCAGAAAAAGCTTAACATAGCGATCGTTGGACTCGGCTTTGGCGCCGAGTTCATCCCGATCTACCAGCGTCATCCGTATGCAAACATGTACGCCGTTTGTCAGCGAAACACCGACAAGCTGAACCAGATCGCTGACGCGTTTAAAATTGAGAAACGGTACGATTCATTCGAAGAATTGTTGAAGGATCCGGATGTAGATGCAGTTCATATCAATACTCCAATACAAAGTCACGCATCACAATCACTTGCTGCACTTCGTGCAGGCAAACACGTTGCTTGTACAGTGCCTATGGCAACAACTGTTGAAGAATGCAGGCAGATTGTTGAAGCGGTAAAAGAAACCGGCCTCACATACATGATGATGGAGACGGTGATCTACAGTCGCGAGTTTTTGTTTGTGAAAGAAATGTATGAAAAAGGTGAGCTCGGAAAAATTCAATTCCTCCGTGCATCGCACCAGCAGGAGATGGCCGGATGGCCCGGCTACTGGGAAGGTTTACCTCCCATGCATTATGCAACGCATTGCGTGGGTCCTGTGCTTGCACTTCCCAAAGGCGAAGCTGAATATGTATCATGCTTCGGCTCGGGTAAGATCGACAATAACCTGATCTCGAAATACGGCTCTCCTTTTGCGATTGAGAGCTGTCACATAAAATTGGCGAATTCCGATTTGTCGGCCGAAGTAACCCGCTCGCTATTTAATACTGCACGTCAATACCGCGAAAGTTTTGATGTGTATGGATCTAAAAAGTCTTTCGAGTGGACGCTGGTTGAACATGAGCCATGTGTAATTCATACAGGTGAAACACCGTCGAGAGTAACGATTCCTGACTATGCACACCTGTTGCCAGAGGAAATTCAATCGTTTACCACGCACGGTGTTTACGACTCCGACGAGAACCAGCATCTCTCATTCCTGCAGGGATCAGGCCACGGAGGATCACACCCGCATCTTGTTCATGAATTTGTATCGGCACTTTACGAGAAACGTGAACCATATCCAAATGCACGCCAGTCGGCCAATATCACCTGCGTCGGAATTCTCGCCCACGAATCAGCAATGAACGGCGGAGAGAAGATATGGCTGCCGGAATTTACGAGGTCGGCGTAGGACGGAAGGCAGATGCCAGATGCCAGATGGCAGATGGCAGAAGGCATAAGGCACAGGGCATAAGGCATAAGGTAAAAGGCAGTATTAGAACAGAAAACGTAATATCCATAAACTAAAAGCTGGCAAAACTGCCAGCTTTTTATATTTATTCCCACCTGCCATCTGCCTTCTGCCATCTGCCTTCTACCTACGCTGAAGCTCCCGCGGACAAGTCTGCTATCTGCCCTCTGCCTTCTGCCATCTGCCTTATGCCCTCTGCCCCATGCCCTATGCCTTCCCCAGCATTTCCGCTGCTTCTACGTTTCCCTGCTGTACGGCCAGGTCGAGGGCGGAAAGGCCGCGGAACTCACGTATTTCAGTAGAGGCTCCATGGTCGAGTAATATCTTTACGAGATGGTTCCGCCCAAACAGGGTAGCAAACATCAGTGCCGTTCCCCCGTTGCCATGTTGCAGGTTGAGATCAGCGCCGTGTGCAATAAGTAATTCGGCAATTTCCGGGAAACCTTTGAACGACACACCCATCAATGCTGTATTTCCTCCCGCATCCTGGGCATTCACATCCGCGCCTGCCTCAAGCAATAAACGTGTTGCTTCGAGGTTGCCATTATAACTTGCAACGATAAGGGGCGTGTAGCCCCTTTCGTCGCGAACATTCAGATCTTCTCCTTCTTCAATTAATTGTTTCAACGTAGGTACATCGCCTGTACGGCAAGCGTTGAAAAGTGTAATAAAACCCGCCTGCATGTGTATCAATATGGTTTAGCTTCTCTCGCTTTTTGTTCTGCATCCATCACCGCATCGTGTGAATCGGTGGAACCTATCGGCCCTTTCTGAATATCCTGCTTTACAGCCTTTGCCAATCCTTCCTTAACACGGCGTCCGTAATCGGCATCGCATTGAGTAAACAATTCAACCATTTTGTCCTGAATCTGTTTTCTTACAGGAGCAAGTGTGTTCACAAGATTTGTAATCAAATCTTCGCGTTCCCATTCTTCAAAATTCCGGTATGTTTCTCCTGCCTGTTTGAAATTGTTCTCCCTGCTGATCTTTTCACGAACCAATGCAGCATTATACATAGGTGTGTGATCTTTTCCACGTCGTGGCGCTTCTTTCAAGCCGCCAATGGATGATGGTTCGTAATTCACATGTGGATTCGTGCCTTCAGCGATATCCTGGCGATATGCCATCTGGCCATCGCGCTGGTTTGTTGCAACATTCACGAGCGGAGCATTGATCGGTATTTGAAGGTAGTTGGTACCAACACGATAACGCTGTGTATCGGAATAAGAGAATGTACGTCCCTGCAGCATCTTGTCGTCCGAAAAATCGAGACCATCTACCAGTACACCAGTTCCGAAGGCAGCGAGTTCAACTTCTGCAAAGTAATTAACCGGGTTGCGGTTCAGCGTCATTTTACCAACAGGTAACCAGGGGAACTGATCCTTCGGCCAGATTTTCGTGTCATCAAGCGGATCGAAATCAAGTTCAGGATGTTCTCCGTCGCTCATGATCTGTACATTCAGTTCCCATTGCGGATACTCGCCTCTTTCAATTGCTTCGTACAAATCCTGCGTAGCGTGATTGAAATTCTTTCCCTGTATTTCCTGCGCCTGTGCCTGCGTAAGATTCTTAATTCCCTGCAACGGTTCCCAGTGATATTTCACCAGCACCGCTTCGCCGGCTTCGTTCACCCACTTGTATGTATTTACCCCTGATCCCTGCATCTGGCGGTAATTAGCCGGAATTCCCCAGGGACTGAACAGGAAGGTGATCATGTGCATGGCATCCGGCGTGTTACTGATGAAATCAAAAATTCTTTCACCATCCTGAATATTGGTTACCGGATCTGGTTTGAAAGCATGAATGAGGTCAGGGAATTTCAGCGCATCACGGATGAAGAAAATTTTAAGATTGTTTCCTACCAGGTCCCAGTTTCCATCCTCCGTGTACATCTTCACTGCGAAACCGCGCGGATCCCTGAGGGTTTCCGGTGAATGCCCGCCATGTGTTACAGTTGAAAAACGAACAAAGCAGGGAGTTTTCTTTCCCTTTTCCTGGAAAAGGCGCGCACGTGTGTATTTGGATACGGGCTCATTGCCCACGGTGCCATATGCTTCAAAATATCCGTGAGCTCCCGCACCTCTCGCATGAACAACACGTTCGGGAACGCGTTCACGGTCGAAGTGCGACATTTTCTCGAGAAACTGGTAGTTCTCCAGCGTAGCTGGTCCGCGGTTTCCAACGGTACGCAAACTCTGGTTGTTGTGAACCGGATGTCCTTGCCTTGTTGTCAGTATCGGAGGAGTGTTCCCGTTGCCGTTACTGTTCTGCGAACCGTTGCCCTGGCTATTTTTATTTTTATCTTGTTTGCTCATGGAAAAAAGATTTAGAAGATGAGGAATGGAGTGTACCCTTTTGCTGTAAAAACCATGCCTTTAAAGGTGAGCGGTGAGAGGTGAAAGGTGAGAGGGTAGACATCTGCCACCTGCCAATATTCAGTATCTTGAATTATGAGGGCTATTATCTTAAAAGACTTCGGCGGCACCGATCAGCTTGTGTACGACGAAATTCCGGAACCAACGATTGGAACAGATGAAGTGTTGATCCAGGTATATGCAGTCGGAATTAACCCGGTTGATATAAAAACAAGAAAAGGGAAGGGGCAGGCAGCGCGACTGAAAGTAGATCCTCCCATGATTCTTGGATGGGATGTGTCGGGAACTGTGGTGCATGCGGGAGAAAATTCACCATTTAGAAAAGGCGATGAGGTATTTGGCATGATCCGGATTCCCGGTCATGGCAAAGCTTATGCTGAGTACGTCAGTGCTCCTTCATCTCATCTGGCGCGAAAGCCTTCATCCATTTCTCATGAAGAAGCAGCTGCAACTCCCCTTGCGGCCATGACGGCATGGCAGGCGATTGTTCACCAGGCGAAGTTGCAAAGCGGTCAGCGTATCCTGGTGCAGGCTGCAGCGGGTGGCGTAGGGCATTTTGCTGTTCAGATTGCCAGGCATCTCGGGGCATATGTGATCGGTTCTTCTTCAAAAGAAAAGCGTGAGTTCGTTCTTTCTCTCGGCGCGCATGAACATGTCGACTACAAAGCTGGCCCGCTTGAAAATCAAATTAAATCTGTGGATGTGGTAATTGATGCAATTGGTGGCGATAACATCCCGCGATCTCTTGCCGTTCTGAAAGAAGGTGGAACGATTGTGAGTTTACCAAGCGGTGTAAGTGAAACCGTATCCGACCAGGCTCAGGCACAGGGAAAAAACGGAATTTTCTTTTTTGTTCATTCCGATGCAAACGATATGCAGCAAATCGCCTCACTACTCGAATCAGGAACAGTAAAACCACACATTGAAAAAATATTTTCTTTCGACCAGATCAAAGCAGCCCACGACCATGTGGAAGCCGGACGAACAATAGGGAAGATTGTTGTAAAGGTGAGAGGTGAGAGGTGAGAGGTGAGCTCACTTCTCACGTTTCACATTCCTTTTCACCGTTTCCCAATATCCCTCCCCATAATCAACTAGAATTTCGGAATGTGCGGCGATGTTTTTTATTGCTTTGATATAAATCCTGTTTTCAATATTTACGAACATGCTGTTGTTTTCCAATCCGCGTACCTGTGTCAATCCTTTCGCATCGTTCGCGTAGCGAGCAAGTGATTTGAAATTATTCTTTGCGTCGATTACATAGTCCTCACTTACGAAGTAGATGTAGAAATTATCCGGATCATATTTTACCTCCTCCCATTTTCTGATGTTTCCGGTGTATTCAATAATCAATGCGCCTTTTTCAATGGGCACGCGTGTGAATAAACCTTTGCCACTGCCGGGAATGTTCGAACGGCCAATATATAAGTCAGATGTTTGGACCATACTGCAAAAGTTAAAGGATTTAAAAGAGAAAGAGCCAGGGATAGGTAACAAATCGCTTTAACATTCATTTCGCAAAACCGGATTTTACCTGGGCCTTTTTTCAAGTCCAATATATGAGCAGGTTATAAAATCCCTGCTCAATTTAACATGAGAAAAATCTACACACTGGCAGCCATCATCATTTTCGCTGCCGTTACCAAAGTAAATGCACAGGTTAATGTGGGAATAGGCGCAGGTGTTACTCACTCTTCATTAAAAGGAGATGCAATGAGCAGCTTCAACAATATTCTCGATTTTGCAGACGGTTTTGTCACCACTCGTCCACGTACCGGTTTTTATGCAGGTGGTTTTGTGGAAATGCCTCTCGGAGATATCGTATCGCTGCAGCCTGGTATCTATTACTCGCAAAAAGGACAATCAATCCGGGCAAGTATCCCCGGCGACAAAATGAATATAATCGGTATGCTTGGCGCCGGTGCAAGGGCTGATCTTGTTTCGCACTACATCGACATTCCCGTAGTGTTTAAAGCAGAAGTGGCTAAAGGCTTACAGGTATTTGCTGGTCCGCAGCTTTCTTACCTCGCAAAGAGTAACCTGAAAGCAGACGCAAGCATCCTGGGTGTGTCGCTTTTCAAATCGAACATCGACGTTTCCGACAACTTCAACAAGGCCGACTGGGCTCTGACAGGTGGAGTAGGCTACACATTCGACAATGGTTTATCAATCAATGCAGCCTACGACCATGGCCTCAGCCGTATCGACAAAAACAGCGCCCTCGAATCGTTCAACAGGAGCTTTAAGGTGGGTTTGGGATATAAATTTTAGCACTGGAAACGTAAGACGGCAGACGTGAAAGGTGAGCGGTGAGCGGTGAAAAGAATATTCTTTTCACTTCTCGCCGTTCACATTTTCAAAATGTGCATAAGTATTTTCGCCACGCGCTTTCCAGGCCATATACCTTTATTAAAAAACCATGAAACCCTTATTCCTATTGGCTTTGGCCGCCATAGCTATTCCGCTTGCCGCCGCTTCTCAAATGAGCCTGGGTATAAAAGGAGGTACGAACTTCGCCAAGGTTACCAAGGCATCGAACGTTAAAGCAGAAAATGCAACCGGTTTTCATGCGGGCATATTTCTTTCCCAGAAAAAAGAAACCGTTTTAGGTTACCGTACGGAACTAATCTTTTCAAGACAAGGCTACGATTTTCAGAATGCAACAACAACCGGTACAGTTAAACTCGATTACCTGCTGCTTCCCCAATTGATGCAGATAAACATCACAAAATATTTTTCAGTTCAGGCCGGATTTCAATTGGCATACCTCCTCAATGCAAAAGCAGACAGCAATACTACCCGTACAGGAAATCAACAGGTGGATAATCTTCTTGATCTGTTCAATCGGTTCGACTATGGAGTATCAGGCGGTATCGAAGTGCATCCATACGCAGGTATTCTCCTTGGAGCGCGCATCAACCTGAGCCTTGGCAATCTTTATAAAGACATCGATCCTACCGATCCGCGGCCCAACTTTTTTCCTACCGTCGACGCAAAGAATAATGTAGTGCAGGTTTTCGCAGGTTACCGATTCTAAAAACCTAACATATGCGTATCATATTATTCATGCTGCTGATGCAGTTGATGGCAGCTTCCTCTGTAGCACAGGATGCCGCAAGTTTACCAACACCTGAATTTGTAAACCAGGTGTATGCCGTTGGTAAAGACAACCAGTTAAAACAACTCGAAAAAGCAGACGCCCAAATTAAAACGAGAAACAAAGTAGTTACAGCAACACAATCATACCTTATCCGCGGTGCTAATTCGTCTGTGAAATTCCCGGCAAATGAAGTGCAGTTTGTTGTTAGTACAGGTGGAGGACAGGGTTTCGGTTCCGACCCCTCACAACAGTTTGCGCTGATGCGCTTCGAATCGAAGAAAGGAAATCGTGAATGCAGCACAGGATTTGGTGGCATGCAAAATAAAAAAGACAAAAACAGCAGTTCCGAAATCTCACTTAATCTGAAAAATGCCGGTGAAGACGTATATGTTCTCGTGCCCAACAAATCCCTCGAAAAGGGAGAGTATGCTTTCATCAACAAACTAAGCATGCAGGGTGGAATGCAGATGAAGTTTGATGCGTACGCTTTTAGCATAGAGTGATACAAAATGAAACGTGAGACGACAGACGTGAAACGGCAAACGCCAAACGCATTCTCCGTTCTCCGTTCTCCATACTCCATTCTCCATTCTCCGTTCTCCATTCTCCGTTTGCCGTCTCCGGTGTTCTTGTTAAATTACAGGAACATCAGAAGTTATGATCACGGAGGTATTGTTATTGGTTATTGTTGTTTTGCTTGCTGTCGCCGTTTATTTCAGCTATAAAGCTTCTACGCAAAAGCCGGGTGTTGAATTGCACGACCTGCGCATTCGTATGGAGCAGCTGCGCAATAATATAGACCGGATTGAATCATCCGTTAAGTCTGAAATTTCCACTAACCGCGACGAATCGCTGCGGTTTTCCGCGAATAATCGTGAAGAGCTTTCGCGATCCTTCAACTCTTTCAGCGAAATGATTTCACGCGCAATGTCGAATTCAGGATCACTGCAGAAAACGCAACTGGAAACTTTTTCAACCAACCTCGATCGTTTAACCACTCTGCTCGATACAAAACTCGAAAGTCTGAATGCACGCACTACATTGAAAATGGACCAGATGCGTGAAACGGTGGAGAAAAAAATTACTGATCTGCAAAGCGGCAACGAAAAAAAACTCGAAGAGATGCGCGTGACGGTTGATGAAAAATTACAGAAGACACTCGAAACGCGCCTGGGAGAATCTTTCCGTCTCGTTAGCGAACGCCTGGAAGCCGTACACAAAGGCCTCGGCGACATGCAGCAACTCGCCTCTGGTGTGGGCGACCTGCGCCGTGTTCTCACAAATGTTAAGAGCAGGGGAGTACTTGGTGAATACCAATTGCAGAACCTGCTTGAACAATTGTTTACACCAGATCAATACGGCAAGAATGTAAAAACCAAAACGGGTTCAACGGCCATGGTTGAGTTTGCATTAAAACTTCCCGGGCGTGAAAGTGGACCTGTGTGGCTGCCTATTGATTCCAAGTTTCCGAAAGAGGATTTTGAATTACTGATGGATGCTTACGACTCGGGCAATCCCGACCAGATTGAAGAATGCAGGAAGAACTTTGTGAAAGGCATCCGGAAATGTGCAATTGATATCAGCAACAAATACATCGATCCACCGTCTACGACCGACTTTGCCATTCTCTTTCTTCCATTTGAAAGTCTGTATGCCGAAGTATTGCGTGCGCCCGGTCTTTTTGAATCTATCCAGCGCGAATTTCGTATCAACATTGCCGGCCCTACCACATTGTCGGCCTTTCTCAGCAGCCTCCAGATGGGATTCCGGACCCTGGCCATCGAAAAAAGATCCAGCGAAGTCTGGGAACTGCTCGGCGCAGTCAAAACCGAATTTTCCCTGTTTGGAAACATCCTCGACAAAACGCAGAAGAAGCTCATGGATGCATCCAATGTAATTGATAATGCGCGCATAAGAACGCGTGCAATCGAAAGAAAACTCAAATCTGTAGAAGCCGTGCCGGATCAGCAATCCCTGTTTCCCGAAGACAGTGGCGACCTGCCGGCGCCGGATATTTCCCTAATAGAAACTTAATATTTAAAAGCTACATCGGCTTTCATTGTCGGGGAGCAAACCTTTCAGTAAATTAGGATACAACTCCAACACATGTTACGCCCCCTAATCGTGATCTGTTTTGTCGTGTTTGTTATATCGTGCAAAAAATCTGATTCAGACGGTATCAAACCAGAAGACAAAGAAAAAGCAGCAAAACTCGAAACCTTACTCCAGTCCGGCAAATTCCGACTCACCGCTTATTACTCGGACAACTTCATCGACTACATCGACACCGACCAGGTGGTGAAGCAGGAAAAAGACCTCTGGCAATACGTGAGCGCCTGGCTGCATGACGACCGCTATGTATTCGATGGAAAAGGGAATGTTACCGTGGAACAAAACACGATAAAAATTCCAACCGACAATTCAGCTACACTGAACCGCAAGTATGCGGTGCGTGCCGACAAAGACGGTGTGGCCTTTGATTTCATCGGCCACGAATACCAGGTGCTGAAATACCGGCTGGTAACTTTCAACGATACCCTGCTGACCGTCTCAGCTACCTGGAACGGAAAAACGGTAAAATCAGAATACAAGAAAGGGCCTTAGTTGAACGATAGTTCAATTTTTTCTTCATCTATTCTGGCATACGTGCCGAACATGTGGTTTATTTGCCATTCCTAAGTTCAAGTAAGGGATATGATAAACTACAGCGGCCGTATCATCTGTTTTTTCGCTTTTTTTCTTATTGGCGTTTTCTTCTCCGAAACGGTTGAGGCACAAAAAAAGAACGATCGGTTCAAACTCCACATCAAAAGAACAGAAGTTCCCGTAGTAATAGATGGTAACACAGACGACGCGGGATGGAACGCTGCAGAAATTGCCAGCGACTTCTACATGGTTTTACCGATGGACACAGGCGCAGCCCGTGTGAGAACCGACGTTCGCATGACCTATGATGAAGAGAACCTGTACCTGCTTGCTGAAAATTATCACCTTCTCGATGGCCCTTACTATGTGGAATCGATGCGCCGCGACTTTGTTTTCGGGAAAAACGACAATTTCCTTCTGTTTATGGATCCGTTCGATGATCAGACAAACGGGTTCTCATTCGGCGCTAATGCAGCCGGCGCACAATGGGATGGCACTATGTACGAAGGAGGAAAAGTTGACCTGAACTGGGATAATAAGTGGATTTCGTCGGTTAAGACCACTAAAGAAAAATGGGTTTTCGAGGCCGCCATTCCATTTAAGAGTATCCGGTATAAAAAAGGAATCACAAACTGGGGTATCAATTTCAGCAGGCTTGATCTGAAGACAACGGAAAAATCATCCTGGGCACCAGTTCCCCGGCAGTTCCCCACCGCTTCACTCGCATACAGCGGCCTGCTTGTGTGGGACGCACCGCCGCCAACTCCGAAAGTAAACTTCTCCTTGATCCCCTACGTCCTCGCCGGTGTAAACAAAAATTACGAAACGGGTGCTAAGTCTACGTTCAGGAAAGATATAGGCCTCGATGCAAAGGTTTCACTGAGTTCATCGCTCAACCTCGATGTCACAATCAATCCCGATTTTTCGCAGGTAGAAGTAGACAGGCAGATTTCAAATCTCGACCGGTTCGAATTATTCTTCCCGGAACGTCGTCAATTCTTTCTCGAAAACGGCGACCTGTTCGCCAATATCGGATACTCGAGTATTCGTCCGTTTTTCTCAAGACGTATTGGTCTCGGTACACCGATACACTATGGTCTTCGTTTGAGTGGTAAACTCGACCAGGATTGGCGAATGGGATTGATGAATGTGCAGTCGGCAAGCCAGCAGGAAGAAGGATTGCCCATTCAGAATTACACGGTGGCTTCGTTTCAGCGAAAAGTGTTTTCGCGCTCGAACATCGGAATGTTCTTCATCAATAAACAGTCGTTTGGGAATTACAACGAAGACTCTCTAAAAAACGGCTACAACATTTACAACAGGAATATCGGCGTTGAATACAATCTTGCTTCTTCAAATAATCTGTGGACAGGCAAAGTTTTGCTCATAAAATCGTTTACGTCTAAATTCAGTTCAGGTGACGACCTGGTGAAAACAGGGCATCTGCAATATTCAAGTCGTAAGTGGACCGTCGCAATGCAGGTTGAAGATGTGGGTCGGGCATACCAGGCCGATGTCGGCTATGTTCCGCGTAAAGGATACATACAGTTGTTCCCCCAGGTTGCACGCAACTTTTTCCCTAAAGGTGGTGTGGTACTGAGTCACGGTCCAAAGTTTAATTCGCGTTATTACTTCAACCGAAAAATGGTTGAGACCGATTACCAGCACATGTTCGCGTACAATATCGCTTTCCGTGACCAGAGCGTGCTGACACCATATTACCAGGTAAATTATGTGGAGCTGCTCGATCCGTTTGATCCCACAAACATGCTGAAAGACACGCTTGCACGGAACACAAAACATTATTTCAACTGGATCGGGGCGGAATTTACATCCAAACCGCAAAGCCTTTTTACAATAACCTGTACCACGCGCGTTGGCGGATATTACGCAAACGGCCGCCTTTTTAATGTACAGGGTGAAGTGGGATACCGCTGGCAGCCTTACCTGAATGTTTCCATGGCAGCGAATTACAACAGGCTCAAATTGCCCCAGCCGTGGGGAAATGTAAACTTCCTGCTGATCGGGCCGCGCGTAGATGTGACCATGTCGAACAAACTTTTCCTCACAGGCTTCCTGCAATACAACGAACAAACAGAGAACGTCAACTTCAATTTTCGCTTCCAGTGGAGATACAAGCCGGCATCGGACCTGTTCATAGTGTTCACCGACAATTACCTGCCTGAAAACCTGAGCGTACGAAACCGCGCTGTGGTGGTTAAGTTCAACTACTGGTGGAATAAGTAAGCGGTCAATGGCATATTTTTTATGCCATTGCTGGTATGCAGATCGATAATAAGAGCGGCGCGCTCACCTCAGGGACAAACATTTCTTACTGGCTCGATTCAGTTAAACCAATTGCGTTTTCAACGCTCAACCGTGATGTAGAAACAGATGTGCTGATCGTGGGTGGAGGAATGGCCGGTTTATCCGTGGCCTATTCGCTGCTCCGCGAAGGCAAACGCGTTGTACTTGTAGAAGATGGGTTAATCGGTAGCGGTGAAACGGGAAGAACCACGGCCCACATCACCTGCGCACTTGATGACCGGTACTACGACATCGAAAGCGTATTTGGTGAAAAAGGGGCACGACTTGCGGCAGAAAGTCATCGCCATGCCATCGACTGGATTGAAGAGACGATAAAGAGAGAAAATGGACATTGCCATTTCAAACGGGTGGATGGTTATCTGTTCCTGCATCCAAGCGATAAGGAAGAAAACCTGAAAAAAGAATACGAATGCACGAAGCGGGCAAATTTGGAAACTGAGTGGGTGCAGGAAGTTCACGGCCTCACAGGTTACCGGGGGGCCGCAATCAAATTTCCAGGGCAAGCGCAGTTTCACGCCATGATGTATATGGAGATGCTTGCAAATGCAATTGCCCGTATGCGTGGCGAAATATATACAAAAACGCGGGCAGAAAAAATCAACAAACATGGCGCAACCTGCAATGGCAGGCAGGTGAAAGCAAAACACATTGTTGTAGCAACCAACTCGCCCGTGAATGATCTGGTGACGATGCACACCAAACAGCATCCATACCGTACATACGTGATAGGATTAAAAGTGCGAAAGGGACAATTACCACATTCCCTTTGGTGGGATACCGGCGACATGAATTCAAAGTGGTTGAATTATCCTTACCACTACGTTCGCGTGGAACAATACGACGTAGAAAACGACCTGTTGATTGCAGGAGGGGAGGATCATAAAACCGGGCAGGCAGATGAAGAAGGTATTCCGGAAGAAGACAGGTATGAGCGACTTGAACAATGGACGCGGAAACATTTTCCACAAGCCGGGGATGTGGTATATCATTGGTCGGGCCAGGTGATGGAGCCCGTTGATCATATGGGTTTCATTGGAAAAAATCCCGGTGATGACAACATATACATTGTAACCGGTGATTCAGGAAATGGGATGACGCATACAACCATCGGTGGCATATTAATCACCGATCTGATTATGGGCCGTGAAAATCCGTGGACCGATTTGTATTCTCCCAAACGAATTCCACTGAAAGAGCCACGAATATTTCTGTCGGAAGCGCTGAATATGGCCAAACAATATGGCGACTGGTTTAAGCCGGGAGACATTCAACGCGCAGAGCAGCTATCCAACGGCGAAGGTGCTATCCTGGGTAGTGGTTTGAAAAAACTGGCAGTGTACCGCGACGAACACAGTCAACTGCATACCTTTAGTGCCGTGTGCCCGCATTTACACTGCATTGTTCAGTGGAACGCGGACGAAAAAACTTTTGATTGTCCCTGCCATGGTTCGCGATTCACCTGCCTGGGCGAGGTGATTAATGGGCCTGCGGTTAGCGGGCTGTCGCCCGTGAAACGTGGGACGTAATGGATTTGAAGTTACCTATGTCCAAATAC
>JAFAGE010000400.1 GCA_023423015.1 Bacteroidota bacterium | reverse complement strand
TCGGGTTGTCGCAGGGCCAGATAGAGGACGGAGAACGGGGAGCGGAGAACGGAGACCGGGAAAGAAATAGAGAGCGGTTTGAGAACGAGAAAGAGGATTGGAAACAGCCCCGGGCGGCAAATAAATTATTTCTGGAATAATGCAACGAAACAGAATATTCCTCGCTCTATTATTAGTAGAGAACAGTTTTTTTCTATAAATCAGAGCCTTAACCAATTTCCCCTGCATTTCTATGCGGGGGATTATTATTTACAAAGCGTTCATTCATTATAGCTATAAATGTTGTGTTTTCTGAATTCACTCTCCTTCTCTTTCTCTTTCTGAATTCTTTCTCCGTTCTCCGTTCCCCGTTCTCCTTATGCCATTTCCTTACATTCGTACCTACAACATTCTGTTCATGAGTCTACGATTGTTATTTGCTGCTGCCGTTAGTTTTATTGCTTCATCGTGTGCTGCTCAAAAGCGGGCAACAGTTAGTTTGTTCAATGGAAAGGATCTGGAGGGTTGGCATGCCGATGTTCCGGCGATGGATACCGCGCAGACGAAGAAGCCTTCATTCATTGTTCGTAATGGTATGCTGGTGAGCCTGGGAAAACCAGAGGGGCACCTGATTACGGATAAAACATACCAGAACTATCGCCTCGAGGTGGAGTATCGTTTCCCCGGTGAGCCTGGCAACTGCGGAGTTTTGGTGCACGCCACAACGCCTCGCGCACTGTATCAGATGTTTCCAAAATCGCTGGAAGTACAGATGATGCACGAAAATGCGGGCGACTTCTGGTGTATCGTGGAGGATATTAAGGTGCCCGAGATGGAAAAACGAAGAGGTCCAAAATCGGAATGGGGCATTACAGAAGGCAAAGGACGGAGAATTCTGAATCTCACCGATGGTACTGAGAAACCGCTTGGCGAATGGAACCGTATGGTTGTGGAATGCCTCGACCGCGAAGTAAAAGTGTGGTTGAACGGCGTTCTGGTGAATCACGGTTCTGAATGTACGGCCAACTCGGGCCAGATCGCTGTTCAGGCAGAAGGCGCAGAAGTGGAATTCAGAAAACTTGAACTCACTGACATCAAAAATCTATCCGGACAAGCCCCTTAAGCGAGCACATAATTCTTTAACCGCTCACGGCTCACTTTTCACCACTCACATCCACTATAGCTTTAGCGTAGGTGGATCATCCATTCAAAATCCCTCCAAAAACATTAACTTAGGAATGAGTTGACCTCGATTATTCACCGGCTTCGAAGTTTATGAAAAACAGAGAGTATCGGTTGTTCCTGGCCTCGTCGAAAGACCTGAAGGATTATCGCGACCAGTTCGAAGTGATGATCCGCCGCAAAAATGACCTCCTGTACGGTCGGGGAGTATACCTGAATCTCTTTGTTTGGGAAGAAGCACTTGAAGCTGTTGCTGTGGGACGTAAACAGGAAGAATACAACGAGGAAGTAGAAAAGGCCCACATTTTCGTGCTCCTTTTCCGCGAGAGAGTGGGAAAATACACCCGTGAAGAATTTGAAAGAGCCTTCTCAAAATTCCGCAGCGACCGCCAGCCCTTGATATTCCTCTATAAATGCCCCACGCCAGATGGTATTAAGAACGATGACAGTCTGACCGAGTTCTTCAACAGGATGAATGAGTTGGACCAGTTTCCAGCATCGTGCGACAACCCCAACATGCTGCGGCTACATTTTGAAAAGCAGCTCGACCTTTTATTCAACAACGGTTTCCTCCGGTATGGCGAAGCGCCGCCCGCAGGAAATGAGATCGATGAAAAGATTTTCTTCTGCGACCGGCAGGAACAAAGCCGGCTTTTTGATAAGAACATCCAGGATAGCGCCGCATTGCAGTTTGCACTGATCACCGGCCACGAGCGTGACGTTGCCGAGTACTTCGTCCGACGCAAGGAAATAGAACTGGATGGTGACAATGAAATGTCGGCGGTGCATCTGCAGGTTCGCCTGGCAAATGTTGATCACGAAACTTTCGAAGACCTGGAAGACCTGATGCGTATGGCAATTCGCGATGCATGGAAAAAACACACGTTGTTGAAACCCTATGCTTTCCCGCACACAGCGGATTACACCATACCCAATATGCTGGAGGTGTTGGAAAAATTACAGCGTCAATACCTGCTTATCACATGGAAGGTGCGCAGCTTTTTCACGAAACAATCACGTCTTGCTGATCATGTTGCAGAATTTTACCGGCGCTATGCCGTGCTGAATTCCACACTTCCAAATTCGAGGAAAATATTTTTTATCGGCATCGTCAGTTACACAGACACAGCAGATTTGTCGTGGGAACAATTCCAGGAACTCGTACGCAAACTTCAGTTTGGCAAAATTCCCATTCCGCTTACCCGTATCAACGTTCAGCAGATCAAAGACTGGATGGAAGACTACGAAATAGAACTCAATCCGGATATTCAGGCATCGAGGCTTTCGAAAGTGTTACCGGATTATGGCACACGCGATTCGTACTACATGAGCGAGCTTGAAGAACCACTTGGCCGGCTACTTCGTTTACCTTGACAAAATCAGTTTTATGGGTGATATAACATTCGACCTGAACAGCATGCGTTCAGGTGTTGACCGTTCCCCGCAGAATTACATTCTGAAAAATGAGGGATTGATATCCGCTGTGCAAATGGCGCTGTGGCTCGAAAAACCACTACTGCTGACAGGTGCGCCAGGCACAGGAAAAACGCAATTGGCATTTAAGGTTGCGCATATGCTTTCGCAGAGTTCGCCGGTTAATAAATCTGCAGCGCCGTTTATCGATAAGCCATTCGTATTTAATACAAAAACCACAAGTACTTCTACCGACCTGTTCTACAGTTATGATGCAATACGGCATTTTCAGAACCGGTATGTGAATGATAAAGTGAGCGACAATGGTTCAAACACCGCACACCAGTTTATCAGGGCACAAGCACTTGGTAACGCCATCCTTCAATCGTGGGGTGCAGAAGCTATACGCAATAATGCCGACATGGCCGACCTCGCGGCCTTCTCCGGTTTTGAGCGGTTGATAAAACCAGAGCCGCGAAGCTCTGTTTTATAAGTGAATTATAAACATCAACGAGC
>JAFAGE010000260.1 GCA_023423015.1 Bacteroidota bacterium | reverse complement strand
ATCCAGCGTCAGGTTCCCGTTAACGTCGTGATTGTAATCGTTGGTAACGTTGGTGCCGTTTCTGAAATCCCCAGGTTTGCTGTTGTCGTTGGGGATATCGTCTACCACATTCACAAGTTTATTGCTGTTAGTAGCGTAAGTATAGGAGAGGCTATCGATTAGCGAAGAGGTATTCAGCTTCAGCCCCATATGGTTCATGGTAAGGATATTGCCGTTTGCATCGTAGCTCATGCCGCGAAGGCTAAAATCAATTCCCGCGCTGGTATTAAAAACTGCAGAAGTACCGGTGCCGGAAACGTGTTGTGTGAAGCTGGCCCCGAGGATGCGGTTTATGGGATCGTAAGTAAAATCGTATTTACGTTTTTGCTGGTCTCCTTCGCTCTTCCAGATGGTGCCTGCAATGTTTCCATTGTATTGAGGTGTAAACGTGCTCAGCGAACCATTTTTGTCATAGCCAAGCTGCATTCCAAACCACTCGTCGTTGTTTGTGGTGTTGGTGATGTAATTTTTATTAATAGACAACAACCATCCACGGATGTTGTATTCATGATCGAGGTTCGCCAGAGGAGTACCTGCAGGTGAACCGGGTTTATTCCCTAATTTCTTTTTCTTTAAGCGGCCCAGGGCATCGTATTCATTGCGTAGAACTGTGGTGTAAGAGGAGGGGAGTGCGTTGCTGTTTACGTTCGTATTCTGCACTTTTTTATCTACCTGCGTAAGACGGCCAAGTTCATCGTGAGTGTTTCGGGTAATAATCACCGTGGTTTGTGCAGGTGCTCCGGATTTCACTACTTTTTGCACTGTTACCAACGGCATGCCTGCCCAGTTGTATTGAGTGGTTACAACGTCTGTACCTCCTGTGATGTTTTTGGATTTCACCTGCACGAGCCGTCCTTTCGCATCGTAAAGCATCACTGAATATAAATAGGTAGTTGTTCCCAGAACCTTGGTTTCGGTCCAGGTCGTCATGCCCCTGGCTAATGAAGATGTAGAAATTTGCTGAGCGTATTCGGGTGACGAGTTATAAGAAGTGTAGAAACCAAATGTGCTATTTATGTAGCTGTTGTCCAGGCTTGCGTCAAGGCCACTTGGCCCGGGTATGTTCGAGTAATTATCATATCCGGTTTTGGATAGATATTCCCAATACGTCGTAGAAGGGGTAGATGTTGGAGTAAAAGGATAGTCGACGGCGCTGAATGCTGCATTTAGGTGCTGCAAAAAAGTTCTGTTATTCCATGTGTTTAATAGTAATCCTGTTTGTACGGGCCTGTTTATTACGTCGTACAGGGTAACGAGCCATTTATTAAGAGCTCTTAAATTGCCATCTTGGGACATAATAAGCCTGTCGCGATCATCATACACCATATACACTTCATCGGCGCCGGGAACTTTCTTGATAATCATCCGGTTCCTTCTATCATACTCATAGCGAAAACATTGTTCATACGCCAATGCCTGGCTCCCAAGAGTTCCACCAGTAGATAGAAAAACTTCCGTTCCCCGGGGTTGCAACACACATCTTAAATTCCCAAGGTCATCATAAATATAGTATGTGCACAACCACCCGGTATGGTTTCTGCCATTTCCCACGTCGGCACTTGCTGTATTTTGAACCTTTTTTAATACCACCCGGCCTTCCTTGTCAATGAATTCGATTACCTGCTTGTCATGTTCATCGAAGGAGACGTTTTTAGCAAGTTCTCCCGCCGCATATGCTCCCGCCATGGTGTATGTTCCCATGCTGCCAATAGCTGCGTTATTAACCGTCCATCGCTGAACATTATCTGTTGTAGTATTGGTCCAATACTTCATTTTTATCGATTTTCTGGCCGATTGTGTACCGTTTGCAGAAGTGCCAGACCAGTTATTGCCGGGAGCAAAAGTTTCCTGCACCCTGTTTAGGGGCGATGCTTCGAAAAAAGTTTGTCCATAGAAGAAAGTTTCGCCCTGATTGTATAAAGGGGAACTCGAACTTGAAGCGTTATAAAAAGTAGCCTGTTGCGAAAATGGATTTAGCTTGAAATTACCATCAGTTTTCGTTGCGTCAGAGGCTGTAGAAGGACTATTTATGTACTTGTACTGTTCTCTTCCATAGGGATCGTATTCGACCATTTCGAGCAAATCGGCAGAGTTTCCGCCTGTGGGGAATGATTGTTGTTTTGCTACGGTTTGCAGCGGTCGTCCCAGTCCATCAAAATACTGCGTCGTTTGCTTAACGTCTCTTAACACTCTTGGCATCAAACTATTCGGCACTTGTTCAGGAGCTGTTGCCTCCCATACGCGAACGTAGTTTCGTGATGTGGCCGAGGTATAGCTTGCCGGAACAGTTCGGGGAGTTTGAGCTTCGATGGCATTGAATGAAATTAGGAGAGCAAGTGTGCTAAAATGGGGTAAATAGCGCCTCATTGTGTTGGCAATTAGGGTTTATTTATAATAGTTATAGTCTACGTTCAGTAAGTACTGCCCGGGGTGAATCGTCTCTTTTTAATGCTTCTTGTAACACTTCCTGACTGGTATCTTTGGAGAGCACTGCATACAGTTCTCCGGTTGCACTTATTATATAAATCTGCACATCGCTTTCAACTTCCATGTCGAAGTGCGAATTTTGTTTGCTGTTGGTTAACCATTGCATTATCGGATGCTGTCTTTCTTTGTTTGTCTTTTTCACTTTACCTGCTCCCGAGAGTACAATTCTTTTAGAAGTTCTACCCTTCACATCTTCGTCAACGCTAGTGTCTTTGGCGTTTGTACCTATGTCTGTCGCTGGAATAATGATAAAACCAACTTTTGGATTTGCGGCTTGTAATGAATCCCAAAACACCAGGGTGGATTTGTTGTTGAGTTGTTCGATACTTATAGCCGCAACTACTACTTTCTGGCCTTTATACAAACTCATATCAAATCTGCCATCGTATGCTGTTTCAACCTGCAGTTCGTGAAACTTTTGCTGCCCGAACACATTAATGGAGGTAAGCAGTAGAAGTATTAGTATTAATTTCATATAATATAATTGGGGGTTATAATTGAATTCTGACTTCATTACCAGTAGATGTTACATCTACATTAGTGAATGTTGGATCGCTCGTAGTTGTGGTGAGCAGCGAGTTAACTCCAGTAATAACTCTGTAGGTGTAATTTCCAGGTCCTGCCATTTTGGTGATAGTGACATTGTAGTTTCCTATGGGAGGTGCTGGATTTAGAATGATGTTGGCATTAACACCTAAACTATACGTATAGTCAGTGTTGGTGCAGTTATTATGAAATTTTATAGAAAACCCATTGTTGTTAATCTGATTGATTGCATTTATTGACGCTGCTGTGGGAGTAATACAGGTGCCATTCTCGTTTGCATAATTCTGAGCATTGGCGTTTGCGTCAGCGGTGGCATCATTGACAGGCTGGCTTGAACTTTCGGTAGACATGTAAGTGTTGGCAGGAATAGAATAGGTTACGAGGGAGCCTATCTGGCATCCTGTGCACCCCTGTTTGTATCGCGCCATGTTTTGCACAGCGTTGTAGTAGATGTTTGGGTATTCCGTTACTCCATGATAGTTGTAAGAGAATTTCTTTACTATGTTTCGGTCCTGGTCTCGCAACACTATCGGTCTTTGCAATTCGTCGTACTCGTAGTAGGTAATTCTGTTATTTGCGTCGCAAATGCTGATTACGCCTGATAAGGCTTTATACGCATAAGTTGTCATGTGAGCTGCTGTAGGATAGAGTCTTAATTCATCAATTGATCCGCTTCCTGCCACAGTAATTGTTGTGGTCGCGGGGGTGAGGGTGTGGATATATAGGGTCCAACCGTTTACTGTTGGACCAGCTGCTCCTGATAACCCATTTACGGTATAGCTACCGTTTTTGCTCCAGTAAGAAACGGTATAGTTGGTGCTCGTACTTAAACCGGATTTGGAAATACTAAAATTATTCTTGGTTAGGGCTAGTTTTCCAGTTGCTGCACCTGCTACCGTAAGTCCTGCAGCTGTAATTCCGGACCAGCCTCCGGTTTCCGTAGTCTCAAACGAAGTGTAAGCAACGGAGCTACTGGTGGCATTAGTGACCTGTGCGATAGGTTTAGTGTTCCCATATCCCCATATATAAGTAGTAACAATATCGTTGTCTTTACTCATTGATGTGGGATTATTGTAAGCGTCGTAGCCCAAATATCGCAGCCTTGTTTCGAGAGCACTGGTGTAAAGTGAAGCCTGCACAGTATCGATGGCTAAAACTTTATTGTTATTGAACCAGTCGCGGTAATTGTTTTTCAGCGTGCTGAGTTTATTCCCGTTTTTATAACTAACCTGTTCAATAACTGGTGCCAGAATGTTCTGCGTTACCATTTTGTTGTAAACATTGGTACCAGATGAGAAATCGGGAGAATATTTATACGTAGTGGAATCTCTTCCGTTTTCGCTATCGGTAGTAACAATTGCTGTTGGAAAGTCGTAAGCCAGGTTGTTATAGTATTTTATCGTCGTCTTTACTATTGCATTTCCTGCTTCCTCAGTTTGAGTTGTGATTTGTTTGGCTAGTCGTTTTGAACCGGTAGGTATATGAAGAGTATAGTATAATAAGTCATCGAACACCGTGGAGCTGGACTCGCCAAGAGAACATCCGTTAATGATCACTTTTGGTTCTACACGGAGACTTAGGGTGCTACTAGAATTGTAGAAGTTATATTCATGATCAGTTTTCTGAATTGGTATATAAGCTCCGCCAGAATACTTATAATGCGTTTCGGTTGTTATAAAACCATTCGCCCATTGTGCCCCCAATGCGAGTGGACCTCCTACAGGAATATTTGGATCCTGGAACACGTCGTATATATATTCGCTTTTACCATTCGGTACGTTGGTTGATGCGTTTACATTAATCTTTTCAACGCGTCCATACAACATAGGACTACCAAGTGCATTTGTCAGGGCGTACACGGATTGTGAGTGATACACCCGACAAATAGGAGAATGATGGTAGTTGCAAGACATACCTGTTTGAGTTCCTAACCTGAAGAATACCTCTTTATATCTTCTGCTGATATGATGAAAAGGTGTTAACGTAACCGCGGTGTCGTAGTTAAATATCTCTTTGGTAGCCACCGTTGTACTGTTGGTATAATGGAGCATCTGCCTTATACGTAAACCTCCTCCTCTGCGTATATCCGGCGTGCTAGTGGATTCAGACCAATTCACCCGGATTGATGCACTCAATTGTGAATAGGAGGCATTGGAGTAAAGTGTCGCCTTTAATTGGTATTGGTGGCCCGGAACCAGTTTGATTGGTTGATTATAGGAGTAGCGTTCATAAATGCGAGGTTGTGAAATGACAAAAACATCCTGACCGATAGTGAGGTCTCTCAACGACACGACCGAAGGTTGTGTAACTTGTGGAAAATCTATGTGCGACATGTCAATTTCCAGGCGGGTAGTATTTGGAACAACGCCGGAGCCTGGATATGTGAAGGTTTCAACGTTTTCTAAAGGAGCAGCCTGATTTCCGATAACGCTTGCTCCAGCACCATTGTGCGTGGCGAGCGTGAAATCTGTGGCGTATACATGCGGCTCATATACAAATTCTGTTTTACCGCCAGTAGGATAGGTAATCGAAGTGAGCATCCATGCCTTCATTTTCGTTGTGTCTACATTTCTGTTTGCATTTCCGATTGTAGCTGATATCATCTGGCTGCCGTCGTAGTACGATACGTTTTCGCTTTGTAGTAGCGTAGCATTTCCCGTCTGACCGTTATTAAATCCCCACATGTCCTGGCCAGTACTTCCCCGAGGCGACATGTTTTCGCTTGTGTTGTATTGAAATGTATGCTGTTTAATTGCCGCTCCCGTAGGAGAGCCGCTTTCTATCACATTGTCTAATCGAAGTCTGTAGTTTGCGGGTGCATTATTATACCCGCCAGGAGTATGATGAAAGTATGATTGGTTAAATTTGAAGTTTTTTACCGGGACTGTTATGCCATTGGTAATTTCGTTAACAACTATTGATGTTAGTTTGTTGTAGACATTGTTTGACCCTATATCCTGCCGCGCAACAGGATCGTAAACAAAGTCAACGAACCCATTGGGGAAAGTAATTCGTGTAAGCTTCTTTAAAGAAATAGATACGCCAGAGCTGCTGGTGATTATGGGTTCGGATATCAGATCCAGAATCGGAAAAGCCTGCGGCGAGGGATTAGGATAGTATTTTCTGCCGATAGTTTGAGTATAAGTCTTATATGTATCAGTTGCAGGTCCTGCATAAGCGTATGAGAATTCAATTGTATTGTTTTTATCAGGCAATTCAACTTTAGTGAGGTACCATGATGTAATATTGTGTTGGTCCATTCCCTGACCGGTTGTTGTAGTCGTTAATTCTGTTGTGTCAAAAGTGTATACAATGCCAAACTCATCTTTAATCTGGAAGTAGGTCAATCCGGCATCGTGTGTTATCTTCAGGTTTGTTTGAGGTATTTGCACAACGGTACCTGTCGCATCGTGGGCAAGCACGAACTTTCCACTCTTACCATTAAATGAATAATTGAATATATCGAGCTCTGCGTCTGCAGTACCACCATTTACGCTGTATAAATATTGATAGTTGCTGGAATTTACGTTTTCATAGCTCGCGGGTTCCCCTGCGGATGTCTCTTCGTCTCTGCGACCGTTTACGGTGCGCGTAATTACTCCCACACCTTGAACGCTCCAGCCAAGTCCGACGTTCGATGCGCTTTCGTCCACTTTAATGCCGCTTGCATGATAAGATAAGGTAATGGGCCAGCTCAGTGATCCACAACTAACGGTCCAAAGTGGGATGCTAATATTGGGCGCTCCCGTCGAATAAGTGACGGGAAAATTTCCGAATTTTTCGATTGTGGCAGCATCAGGAGAGTTTGGTACTACCTGAGGCAATTTCAATTGCTGTGCAAGGGGTGTTTGGGAAAGCCCTTGGAGTTGTGCAAGTAGTAACAAAAGAGTAAGTAAGTAGATGCCTGATTTCATGATGTGATTACATTTTTGTTTGCTGATCTTTTAAATGAGGGTAATGAATAGCCGACTCTGAATACAACGGGTGGCGTTTTAGGAATTTGCTGATGGCTTAGTATGTCATACAACACCTGAACTTTTGTACTCTTAAAAAATTTTGTGTTAACAGCTAGCTTTTTGCTAATTCCCACAAGACCGCTCTGTTGCCAGGCATTGAGGCCTCTTAGTTGCTCAATTTGCCTGAATGCAGATCGGTAATTCATTTCAAAACCTCCGCTGATCCAGAAAGTATTTTTCAGCTGGTAGTCTATAAAGCTTCTTAAGCCGACACCCTGGGATGAGACAGAGATGTGCCGGAAGCCAGTCCGCCATCCAATCTTATACGAACCTCCGATGCCTATTATACCTTTGTCGTGAAGTTTGTAACCAAGTGATAAGCCAATGTCACTGGTTACCGGAAAGAATGCATCGTTTCTTTGCGATTGCATGTTTGTGCCAATCTCCAGTCGTCTGAGAAATGATTTAGTTTTCTGCTGATTTGGCTTAAAGTCAGGTATGTCGTCATCGCTGCTGAAACCTTTGTTTATCATTTTGTCTTTCAATTGGAGAAGTTCGTCCTGTGCTTGCCGAATGTTGTTTTGAACCTGCTGCAAGGCACCTGGTCCTCCAGCCGAAATCTGTTGCTGGATCAATTGGTTTACCTGAACTCTTGTTTGTAGTCCGGTAAGCGCTTGCAGATACAGAGGGTCCGTAGGGTCATCGGGTGGCATGCGGAATAAGCTCGCGAGTACGCTGTGTTTTTTCATAAAATCCTGGAACAATCTTGTTTTACTCAGCAGGTCAATCGCTTTACGCTCAACCTTTTTCTTGTCGTTCAGCAGTGTTTTATACTCCCTGATCTGTTCTCCGTAGTAATACACATCTTTGTTAATCGCTTTCAGCTGTTTTGCCAAGCCGAATTTTTGTAACTCGTCCCTGATTCGGTTTCTTTGCTGTTTGAGAAACCGTTTTATTTCTTCAGCCTTCTGGAACTGATTTTCAAGCGAGTTGATTTTTGAAAAGTGTTTATTGAAGAACAAGGAATTGTTTCCGCCACCTTCCAGAAAACTCTTGTGTGTTTCGAGAAATCTGAATGAAGTCTTCAATGTATCAAGCAGGGGAATGTAGTGTGTGAATTGCTGAGGCTCTTTTAATCTTAACGATAGATTACTTAATTCCTGCTGAGATCTCACCATCATTTCCCTGGCTGCAGAGCTATCAACTTTCGACAGCTTCTTTATTAGCTTTAGCTGATGTTTCTGAAACCGTGCAAGTATCTTTTCTGTTTTCCTATTAATGAGGTCATCTATCTTCTCGGCTTTTGACGAAACTGTTTCGATATAACTTTGATTTATTCGGAGAGATGAGTCACTCACTTCCTGCGACGCCGCGGGTTTGTATATGCTACTTAATGAGAATAATACCACAATAAGTTTTACGAAATATCTCATGAATTCGTGCATTAAGAGATTATCTGATTAGTTGACAGTTGATGAATGCCCGTCATCCGCTACTAAATTCATTCTGCGAATTGTCCGCAATGCATATACTGCATACCAGGTAACAACACTTGCTGGAAGAAACGCGTGGCTTGTTCTTTTGTAAAAAGGCCTAGGTTGACGAAGCCAACAAATGCCATTCAGAAAGAGTCCGTGAAAAAGTAACAAGCGATGAAGGGGATTGCACATTCCTGCTGGAACGTTGATAGGCGGCGAGAAGTCCGACCCTTTGGAGAGTCATACGAAAAGGTTTAGGTTTTTATAAAAGAAAATCGGAAATCACAAAGTCGGAAAAGTAGAATTGCGCGGGTGGCGGATAAGGAGATTGCTGATTCAATATTACGTACAAGTATAATCGAAAAATCAACTATTAAGAAAAAAAATTTGCATATAGGTGTTTGCATGTAGACTGCAACCTATTAATAAGGAATAATAGAATTGGTAACTATTTCTGTTATTTAATTTAGAGTTGAAACAATATTCTGCATGTGTTGCAACAAATGAAATTAGAATTCTGTGATACTTGAATTGCTCGACCTTTTTTTATTCTTTGCTGAAAGTTCTTTGACATTTTGATAAGTGACACATGTAACGTGAATAGATATCTCAAAGCAATCTGGCAGGTATCTGGTAGCTATCTGGTATAGTCAAACACTATACGAGAAGTATACGAGAAGGCCGGGAGAACTATAGGAGAGTAAGTGGTGAAAAGTGAGTGGTGAGAAAAAAATAGACTTCTTTTCACCTTTCACCTTTCACCTTTCA
>JAFAGE010000378.1 GCA_023423015.1 Bacteroidota bacterium | reverse complement strand
TCCTGAAGAACAGAAAAAGCATTGCCAGGTTGGTGATGAGGAGAACGGCAATAATTGTAAGTAGAACCCTATTTCGACCCGATTGATTCATTAAGGCTGGCTGTTTTCAATATCGTAAAAGGAGGTGCTGGCGCGCAGGTCCTCTGTACTTGCCATTTCGGAATAGTCGGGCACGTTTTCGACCGCCGACATTCCTGTAGCGATAACTGCCGCATTCAATACCACTACTACGGCCAACGTGGCGAATGCAATTGCAGGGCGGGTAACTGCTTTACTTAAACGGTCCCAGCCATTTCCACTATTACGAGCCAATCGCGCTTCCAACCTCGTGAAAAAGAATGGCTTAGGTTCAGCCCTCCCGATTGCGTCGATACTAGCCATCGCCTCATCAACCCTTCTTCTTATGTCAGTATTTGTGCGCATAACAGGTAATTTGACGTGAATTGGTGTAAAAACTTGTGTTATTCTCCATTATCAAGATAAAAGGTTTCGAGCGTTTTTCGCAGATTTTTTCGTGCCCGGTGCAATAATGATTCCACAGACGCAATACTAAGGTTCATGATTTCACTTATTTCCTGGTAGCTCAAACCCTCCAGCCGGTTAAGAGTGAAGGCAATTTTTTGCTTTTCAGGTAGCTGATCAATAGCCTTAAATAGTTGGGCAGCTTTCTCTTTATTATCGAGTCTTACCCCCGGATGAACAAAATCAGGCGGGTCGTGAACGAGTTCCTCATTCGCTCCGAAAAGGCTTTGCACGAAGGCAAATCGCTTTTTACGCCGTTTCTTTCGAAGATGATCCATTGATTTAGAAACTGTAACCCTGTAAAGCCAGGTGGAAAGCCTGGACTCGCCCTTAAATGAGTGAATTGATTCGTATAGCTGTACAAAAACCTCCTGTGCCACATCTTCTGCGTCTTCTGGGTTCTGAACAATACCCAGGGCTGTATTGTAAACAAGCCCCTGCGAGCTCTCGACCACCTCCCGAAAGGCAGATGCATCTCCTTGTTTTAGGCGTTCGACCAGATTCCATTCGTTCTGTTCAGGCATTGCTTGCGGGGGACGATATTACGAAAAAGGCTAAAATCAACAGCCTTGCATTCGATAGAAAATCATTTATTTTGCAGTCCTTTTTTAAATAATATACATGGAATACGGAAAAATCATTGCGGTTACGGGTTTACCAGGGTTGTTTGAGCTGCTCAGCAGCAAAAACGACGGAGCCATTGTCAGATCGCTGGAGGACAAGAGCACTAAGTTCGTGTCGTCGAGAGTGCACAACTTTTCACATCTTGAAAGTATCGAAGTATTCACCGTGCGCGACAACGTAAACCTCATCGACGTATTCCAGGCCATGGAAAAGGACGGAGGCAAGGTTCCCGACGGGAAAGACAATGCGCAATTAAAAAAATACTTCGAAAAAGTTTATCCAGACCTCGACTTCTCTCGTGTGTACACAAGTGACCTGAAAAAGATGGTTAAATGGTTTGATGTACTCAAAGCAAATAACGTTGAAATAAAACTCACCGAGCGCACTGCTGAAGAGGAAGAGGAAACCGTTGAAGAAGCACCTGCCGAACAAACACCCGCGCCGGAAGAACCCAAAGCGCCCAAAAAAGAATCGGCTGCAAAACCGAAGAAGGCGGCTAAGGCAGAATCGGAAGATGAATCCGTAGAAGAGCCGAAAGCAAAGAAAGCTGCAGCGCCAAAGAAAAAAGCTGAACCAAAAGAGTCTGCATCGGAAAAGAAAGCTGCTTCGAAAACCGAAAAGGCGCCTGCCAAAAAATCGGCACCTAAGAAAAAGTAACTATTCTTTCACTATTAACTGGCTTTAACTTCGTAACTCGTGTACGAAGCATAAATCGTTTTTTCATGACCGCAGATATCAAAAAGCTACCAAGAAGGTTTTTACCCGAAGATTTCACTGTAACTACCTGGGAAAAATTGGAACCTTTTTTCAAAGAACTGCTGGAACGCGCAATCAATTCGCGAAAAGATCTTGAAAACTGGTTACAGGATATGAGTGAACTGGAATCGGTTGTAAGTGAAGATGCATGCTGGCGCCAGATCAATATGACCTGCGACACCGAAAACAAAGCGCTTGAAGAAGCATTCACCTTTTTCTGCATGCACATTCAACCGCATATACAGCCGTATGCCGATCAATTGAATCGTAAGCTCATTGATTCCCCATTTGTAAAGGAACTGGATGAAAAAAAATACTTCACATACCTGCGGAACATTCGTAAAAGCATCGAATTGTTTCGTGAAGAAAACATACCTATCCAGTCTGAACTGAGTGTTCTTCAGCAGCAATATGGTGTGATTTCAGGTAAGATGTCTGTTACCATTAACGGCCAGGAATATACGCTGCAACAGGCTGCCAAATTCCTGGAAGATAAAGACCGAAAGCTTCGCGAAGAAGTGTACCATAAAATTAATACCCGCAGACTGCAGGATAAAAATGAACTGAATAATCTCTTCAATACACTTGTCCAAAAGCGACACCAGATTGCAACAAATGCAGGTTTTGAGAACTACCGTGATTACAAGTTTAAAGAACTCGGCCGCTTCGATTATACAAAAGAAGATTGTCTGCAATTTCATGAAGCGGTGAAACAACATGTAGTTCCGCTGGTGGATATGATTTATGCAAGCAAGCGTAAAAAACTTGGCCTCGAAACGCTTCGGCCATGGGATCTGGAAGCAGAACCTGAAGGCGTTGAACCACTTCACCCCTTCAAAACAGGTGAAGAGTTACTTGAAAAAACTATTGCATGTTTCAATGAATTGAGACCGTTCTTCGCCGACTGTCTGCGGAAGATGAATGAGATGAAACGACTGGATCTCGATAGTCGCAAAGGAAAAGCTCCTGGCGGATATAATTGTCCTTTGGCAGAAACCGGAGCTCCATTCATTTTCATGAATGCTGCTGGTCAGACCAGCGACGTTACTACAATGGTGCACGAAGGTGGTCATGCTGTTCATTCTTTCCTTGCGCATCCGCTGGAACTTAGCGCCTTCAAGGAATACCCGATGGAGATTGCAGAGGTAGCAAGTATGGCCATGGAATTATTCAGCATGGAACACTGGCAGTTTTTCTTCCCCAACAGGAAAGATCTCGCACGTGCAAAGGCGAAAGAACTTGAAAAAGTGATTACCATTTTCCCATGGATCGCAACGATTGATAAGTACCAGCATTGGATTTATGAAAACCCTGCTCACTCAGAGGAAGAGCGTGCAAAAAAATGGCTAGAAATACTAAATGAATTCACATCTTCGGAAATCGATTTCAGCGGACTCGGGGATTACCGCATGTATGCGTGGCAACGCCAGCTTCACCTGTTTGAAGTTCCCTTCTATTACATTGAATATGGAATAGCTCAGCTTGGAGCAATCGGTTTATGGAAACAATTTAAGGACGACCAGGAGAAAGCACTTGATAACTATGTAAATGCGTTGAGTAAAGGTGGGATGCTCACTCTTCCTGAGCTGTACCGCGAAGCCGGCCTCGAATTCAACTTTTCACCCAACCATATTCGCAGCCTTATGTCATTTGTAAAAGAAGAAATGGTGGAGCGTGAAAAAGAACAAAGCTTGTAATATTTTGCTTGAAAATTGTCAACACTCTATTATCTAAATAGCTACTAATCATAGCCTTAACCAAAAGTCCCGGTGTTTCTACATCGGGGCTTTACTTTTACGCGCAGTTCTCGCAGATACCGCTTACTATCATCTGCTTGTCAAGAGGTCTGAAGCCTTTGGGTAATTGCACGTCAGGAACAATAACTGACTCTATACAGGTGGTGATTCCGCAATTCTTGCACACGAAGTGTACGTGATTATCGTGGTGATGTCCTTGCGAACAATCGTCTTTACACAAAGCATATCGTATAGAATTGTCGGTAGTTGGAATGGTGTGAATAATTCCCTTTTCCATGAAAGACTGGAGCGTACGGTAAACCGTGACACGATCCAGCTTCTCACCCGCCATCTTCTCGATATCTGAATGTTCGAGTGCACCATTACTGCGGATGAATAGCTCGAGGATACTCTTCCTGCTTCCTGTTACACTGAGCTGATTTCGTCTGAGAATGTCGTTTATCCGCGATATTTCAAGTTGAGTGTGCATCATTCTAGTTTGTAAAGAGGTTGGTAGCCGCTTTTGCCGGCCCAACGGGTTCCTTCAACAGGATAGCAATGTCTTTTTCGAGCTCTTTCAGCTCCTTCTTCTTCAACCCATCGTAAATCTTTTTGCGGACGCGTCCGTTTTTGTCTACCAGGGCAAAGAATTGAGTATGAAGAAATTGTTGATCAATATTCTCAAGGCTGTTTTTAGGATCGTCGAGCAGGTAACTTACCCGCGCGGCATTGTACAGGCTGTCTTTCGAACCTGTAAGGAAAAGCCATTTTGAGTGATCAACCTGCAGCGAGTCGGCGTACCACTTCAACCGGCCAACGGAATCGTTGTCTGGATCGCTGGTATGTGAAAGAATAAGAAAGTTCGGCTCACTCTTATATTTTTCATAAATGGTTTTCATGTTTTCATTCATCAGGGGGCAGATACCAGTGCAGGTAGTGAAAAAGTATTCTGCTACATAAACCTTTCCCTGAACATCGCGGTCGGTTACCCGTTGTCCTTCCTGGTCGGTGAAGTAGAAAGGTTTTACGGTATTCAGAACCTGGAAGTTTTCCTGACCATATCCCGGAATAATATTCTTAAGAACGAGATAAAACCCCACCATTAACACGGTGAAAAAACTTAGATAAAAAAGCGTCTTTTTGCTCATTGTGGCAAATTTACAACCTAAAAGGCTGCCCGGTTGACCCCATTCCATTCTTAACCTCAAATTTGCAACTTTGTTGCAACCGGAAAGTATTTATCGGTATCTTTGCCCGATGAAAGGAAAGATCAATTGGGATGCATTAGGCATTGCCACATCACTGGCTTGCGCCATTCACTGCGCAATTTTGCCGTTAATGCTGGGATCTCTTCCAATCATGGGTATAAACCTGGTGAATAACGAAGGCTTTGAATATTTTATGATCTTCCTGGCCTTCGGCATTGGCACTTACTCGCTGTGGCACGGATTCAGGCGGCATCACCATAGTTTCTTACCTCTTGCTATCTTTTTCTCCGGCATTACGCTTCTTGTAGCAAAGCAGGTATGGCATAACTGGCAGTTGCTTCTTTTACCGCTGGCAGTAGTTTTCATCATTGCCGCGCATGTTCTGAACTACCGTTCATGCCGCATTCATGCACATGCCCACAGCGACGACTGCAACCATTAGAGCATTTCCTTTTTTTGCACGACCTTTGTGTAATATTGTTTATTAAACAACATTGTTATGATAAAGACAGGCAATCCGGTGATCAGCATATATACTGAAATGACTCCGAACCCGGAAACGATGAAATTTGTGGCGAACAAACTGTTATATCCGGGAAAGAGCATCGATCTTCCAGATATTGAAAGTGCCCGGGTGTCGCCCCTCGCAACTGAATTGTTTGGATTTCCATTCATCAAGGCAGTATTCATTGCAAGCAATTTCGTTACGCTTACGAAGACAAATGAAACGGAATGGTCGGACGTGATTCCGTCGATTCGCCAGTTTCTGAAAGATTATCTTGAAGAAAATAAAGCAGTGATAAACGAGGAAGAAGTAGCTACCATGAGGCAGGAAAGCAGCAATACCGTTAGTGCTGATGACGACGATGTGGTGAAGAGAATTAAGGAGCTGCTTGAAAATTATGTGAAGCCGGCTGTAGAAATGGATGGGGGTGCTATTCAATTCAAAAGCTACGACGATGGCGTAGTGAATCTCATGTTGCAGGGATCGTGCTCCGGTTGTCCTTCTTCGATGATTACATTGAAAGCGGGCATCGAAGGCATGATGAAAAGAATGATTCCTGAAGTACGTGAAGTAGTTGCTGAAGCTGAGTAATTCTTAAAACTGACGAAACGAACGGTAAACCTTTCTTAACGGAAAGGTTTTTTATTATCTAAATGCCTGGTTTGCAGGAAATTTTCCACGAATATATAAGCGCTCTCCGCAACACCACGTTGCTGGAAGTAATTGCGGTGATCACCGGTATCGTGAGCGTATGGTTGGGCAAAAAAGAAAATATTCTCGTTTTTCCCATAGGCCTGATCAATACAGTTGGATATACCTGGTTGAGTTTTGACGCGCACTTGTTTGGAGAAGCGTCCGTGAACCTATACTACACCCTGGTAAGTTTGTACGGTTGGTATGTCTGGTCTCGCAAGGATGCTGCACATAAAACGCTGATACCAATAACGTTTTCGCACAAAAGCGAATGGCTGTTTCAACTAGGGTTCTTCGCTTTTTTCTACGTGGCTATTTTTGCAGCATTAACCTACCTTAAGCAGGAATTTGCAGCAGGCGCTTTACCTGCGCCCGACGCATTTGCTTCAGCAACTGCCTTCACAGGAATGTGGCTGATGGCGCGAAAAAAAGTGGAGAGCTGGTATTGGTGGATCGCCACCAATACAGTATCGATTCCCCTTTATTTGGTGAAAGGTCTTGTATTTACAAGCTTCTATTATCTTATTTTGTTAATACTCGCGATTTCAGGTTTGATCGAGTGGAGACGTAAAGCCATCATCAATGCTCAAACGAATAGCAGTCATCGGGCCTGAGTCGACGGGCAAAAGCACATTGTGTACCCGGCTTGCCGAACATTACAACACCATCTGGGTGCCCGAATATGCGAGAGAGCACCTCGAAAAATACGGTCTCCATTATACATACGACGATCTGCTGCACATCAGTGCGAGGCAAATAGAATTAGAAGATGAAATGGCAAAAAAAGCTACAAATGATCTTCTATTTATCGACACCAACCTGTATGTAATGAAAGTGTGGTGCGAATTCGTTTATGAAAGATGCCACATGTACATCCTGAATGAAATCGCCCGGCGACATTATGATTGCTATATTCTTTGCGATATTGATCTGCCATGGGAATACCAGGCTATGCGCGAATACCCCGACATTAAATCGAGGCAACGGCTTTTTCATATGTATAAAGACATACTGGTAAACCAACACGTACCATGGTTTATCACTTCAGGCTCCAGCGAGCAACGTGTACAGAAGGTGATTCAGCAAATAGAGGATTTGAGATGATAATTCATTTACTGCAATAGCTTTTCAACATCGGCATCTCTTTCAAGATGGTTCATGCCTTTTATAACCCTCTGCGATTTTTCAGCTACGTATTTTGAGAGCGGTTGGATGGTGTAAACTCCCGGGTTAGGCAGGCAGGATGCAATCAAAGCCGATTCGCGGCGACTTAGTTTTTTTGCCGGTTTTTTGAAATAATGCTGCGCTGCGGCTTCAATGCCGAATATGCCTTTGCCGGTTTCAGCAACATTCATATAAACTTCCAGGATTCTTTTCTTGCCCCAGGCGAGTTCAATCATGAATGTGAAATATGTTTCCAGTGCTTTCCGGAACCAACTTCTTCCTTGCCACAAAAACACATTTTTTGCTACCTGCTGGCTGATCGTTGATGCACCCCGCACTTTGTTGGGCTTTCTCTTATTATGGTCAATTGCTTTACCAATACTCTTCCAATCGAAGCCGCTATGATCCGGAAACACCTGGTCTTCGGCAGCCAGAATGGCCAACATAGAGTACTTCGACATCTCGTTGCGATTTACATAATCCCTTTTAAGGCCATCACCTGTAATCCAACTATGCAGTTGGGTAAGTGTAATAGGAGGATCGACCCATTTCAGTAGAAGTATATAAACGAAATGAAGCAGGAACAATACGAGCAGGATACGTTTAATCCTTCTCCATACACGGGGTACGAGCCCTTTGGTTTTAACGGCCATCAACAGTTGATTGGATGCAATTTAAATACTTAACGTTATGGACGAAACAACATTGTGCCCACAAGTAATGCCACCCCGAATGCTACCAGAATTGAACCGGAAATCTTGTTGATGACACTTATGTTGTGCAACGTTAAACGGCTACGCAGCTTGCCAGCCATCAGAACTTTTAGTATATCTGCTGCGATGTTAACGGCGAGGCAGATTGAAAAAATAAGAATCCTTTCATTGAGCGAATATTCTGAAGCAAGAGCAGTTGCCGTAGTAAGCCAGAATAAGAATACATTGGGATTAAGGGTGTTCAGGAAAAAGCCGGATGTAAAAATTTTTGCCATATCCCGCTTTGAAAATTTTGCTGCTCCACCTTCCGAGTTTTGAAGTTTGATCTTTTTGAAGAAGACATAAAAGATTCCCATCAGGATAAGAAAGATGCTGCCTACGATACCGAGTAACTTTCGATACTCCATCAGGTTTGTGATAAGCTCAGAAAAAGCATTGCTGATTACAATGAGAATTATGTCGCTGACCCAAACCCCTGCAATAAAACTGAATCCACCTTCACGACCATTATTCAGACTTTGTTTGATGATCGTGAAGATGACCGGGCCGACTGATATCACCAGAACCAGACCAAGAGTAACGCCGCTTATGATCGCCTGCCACATCCTACAAATGTACTATTCTAAAAATCGTATCCACTCTTCATACATCTTGCCTTTCATTACGCGCGGAAACTTGTGTTGTCCACCAATCTTACCTTTCATGTGCATAAACTCCATGAACCTGGATTCGGGAAGTATATCAAGGTAAACATCTTTTAAAGCGCTTTTGCGTTCAACTGCATAATCATCATTGAGCTGTATCAGATGACTATCAATTTTTGTACGTAATACTTCGGGATCTATGTTATCGTCGCATGCGACCCACCATTTATGTGCAAAGAACAAACCATGAGGAACACCTGCAACGGTGTATTCGGGGATGCATATATTTAATTCGGCACTCGCCAGCTTCACCGCCTTGTTCATGTTGTCTACACTCAGGTGTTCGCCAACCAGGCTGAGGAAGTGTTTTGTTCTACCTGTGATAATTATCTCGCTTCTTTTTTTATCTACAAGCCTGATGGTGTCGCCAATAAGATACCTCCAGGCTCCGGCAGCCGTACTTAATAAGATAGCGTAGTCTATTCCTTCATCAATTTCTTCAATGGTTAGTGTTTGTGCATCCGGATGTATGTTTCCATCGGCATCAAAATTCTTATCGTTGAAGGGAACAAACTCGAAGAAGATATGTTCATTCAAAGCGAGTCGCAATCCTTTCGCGAACTGGCGATCCTGGTAAGCAATAAATCCTTCCGACGATAGATACGTCTCAATGTAGGTGAGTGGTTTGCTTATGAGTTTTTCAAAGCCCTTTCTGTATGGTTCGAATGATACACCTCCGTGGACGAAGAATGACAGGTTTGGCCAGATGTCGTGAATCGTTTTGAGATTATATCTGTCAATAATCTTTTCCATGCACATCTGTATCCAGGCAGGCACTCCTACAACAAAACTGATGTCCCAGTTGGGAGCTTCTTCAACAATTTTTTCAATCTTGTTGTTCCAGTCTTTTGTTTTGGCAATTTTCTTCCCTGGTTTGTAGAAGGGAGAAAACCAGAAAGGTGCTTTCTTGGCTGTGATGCCACTAAGGTCGCCAGAATAATATCCAGGACCCTTATCAAGGTCTGTGCTTCCGCCAAGCATCAGCCATCCTTTACCCACGTTCCTTACCGGAACATCCTGGTAATGCCGCAAACTGATCAATTGTTTTATCATGATCATGCGGTTGCCGCGCATGAGGTCGCTCGTTATAGGAATGTATTTACTGGAAGCTTCCGAAGTTCCGGAACTCAGTGCGAAGTATTTGATCCTCCCCGGCCAGCAAACATCAGGAATACCTTCGAGAGTTTTATGCCAGAACTCCTTGTAGATTTTGTTATAATCGAATAAGGGTACACGTTTGCGATATTCCCTGTAAATATCATTCGACAATAAAATTTCATCGAAATGGAAGGTTTGTCCGAATTCTGTAAATCTCGCTTTAGCGAGCAGTCTCTTCAATACCTTAAGCTGTAATCTTTCCGGCGATCTTGCCGGAAGATGTAAAGCCTTTGCAATCGTGGGTGGTAATGAAATATCAAATAGAGCCATCGGACTATCGCCGGGTTGAGCCGGGCGTTCAAAATTACGGGTTTGGCAGGAAAGATGATTGGCTATCTTTATGCGGTGACCCTCTCCATCATTATTGTAAACTATAATGTTAAGGATCTGTTGGAGCAATGTCTCAGATCCGTTCAAGCGGCCGCAACAACTACAATCTTTGAGGTTTATGTAATCGACAACGCTTCAACCGACGGGAGCGTGGAATACCTCAGCGCAAGGTTCCCCGAATTTCACTTCATCCGTAATGAAACGAATGTCGGATTTGCGCGTGCAAACAACCAGGCCCTGCCTTTGTGTTCGGGGGAGTTTGTGCTTTTCCTTAACCCGGACACGTTCCTCCCTCCGGGGGCGCTTGACCAATGTGTATTATTCATGCGCAGCAACCCAGAGGCGGGCGCATTGGGCGTAAGAATGGTGAATGGCAACAATGAATTTTTGAAAGAATCCAAACGGGGTCTACCCACTGCTGCCGCTTCATTCTGGAAACTTTCAGGTGTTATTAAGTTCTTCCCACGATCATCCTATTTTGCTAAATATTATGCGGGTCACCTCGGCGAGTTCCAAATCAATCGTGTCGATGTACTTTCCGGTGCTTTTATGATGCTCAGAAAATCGGTGTTGGAGAAGATTGGGGGATTTGATGAACGCTTTTTCATGTATGCAGAAGATATCGACCTGAGTTATCGCGTTCTGAAAGCTGGTTATTTCAACTACTATTTTCCCGACGTAACCATTGTGCATTTTAAAGGTTCCAGCACCAAAAAGGATACACGATATGTTATACAGTTTTACCGCGCAATGAGCCAATACGTTCGCAAACACTATGGCAACGGGCCCTATGCGTGGCTGCTTGATGCCGGCATCATTGTAAGAGGTTCGGTAGCGGCCATTTCGCAGAAACTTCGTTCGCGCAGGTAAATTACCTGATCTTCATTTCTTCGAGTTTCTTTTTTAAGCTAAACATCTCGTCCCGCAGGCGAGCAGCTTCCATGAAGTCGAGATCTTTTGCTGCGCGTTCCATTTCTTTCTTAATTTTTGCAATTCCTTTTTCCAGCTGGGGGATAGTGATGTATTCTGCCTCTTCTTCGGCAGCGAGCGTAACAGGAGCAGCTTCGGCCGCCAGCGCATGGGGATTTTTCGGATCATAGCCCTTGATATCAAGCACAGAAGTTTGTGCAAATACCTGCTCTTTACTCTTCTTCACTGTTGTAGGTGTGATATTGTGTTCAATGTTATAGGCAATTTGTTTTTCCCGCCTCCTGGTTGTTTCATCAATCGTCTTCTGCATACTATCCGTCATCTTATCTGCATAGAAGATAACAAGGCCATCTACATTGCGCGCCGCACGGCCCGCTGTTTGGGTGAGCGACTTTTCATTACGCAGAAAGCCTTCCTTATCTGCGTCGAGTATTGCCACGAGTGAAACTTCCGGCAGGTCCAAACCTTCTCTCAACAGGTTCACGCCTACAAGCACATCGATTTCACCCAACCTGAGCTGACGAAGTATTTCAACTCTTTCGAGAGTGTCTACTTCGCTGTGGATGTATTTTGATTTAATGTTTATACGGTGAAGGTATCTGTCCATCTCTTCGGCCATGCGTTTTGTAAGTGTTGTAACCAACACACGGTCACCCTTCGTTACCCTCTTATCTATTTCATCCAGCAGATCGTCGATCTGGTTTACACTTGGCCTTATTTCAATCGGCGGATCAAGCAACCCGGTCGGACGTACTACCTGCTCTACAACAACACCACCTGTTTTCTCCAATTCGTAATCTCCGGGTGTTGCTGAAACAAATATCACCTGGTTCATCATGTTCTCAAACTCATGGAAATTAAGTGGCCTGTTATCCAACGCAGATGGCAATCTGAAACCGTAGTCCACCAGGATCAGTTTGCGGCTTCGGTCGCCACCGTACATGCCACTGACCTGCGGGACTGTTTGGTGACTTTCATCGATAACGCACAAAAAATCTTTTGGAAAATAATCGAGTAAACAGAATGGTCTGCTACCTGGTCTCCTGCGGTCAAAGAACCTCGAATAATTTTCAACACCATTACAAAACCCGAGTTCGCGGATCATTTCAAGGTCGAAATTTACTCTTTCCGATAGCCTTTGCGCTTCGATAAACTTGCCAACGGATTTGAAGTAATCTACCTGGGCTAGCATCTCATCCTGGATCTCAGCGAGGATCGTTTGCATCATGTCTTTCGGGGCGAGATAAAGGTTGGCCGGGAACACTGCTGCATTTTCCAGCTTCATAATACGTTTGCCATTCTGCACATCGATGCTTTCAATCTCTTCAATCTCGTCGCCAAAAAATGAAATGCGATAACCATAGTCCAGATACGGAAGGTTCACATCTACGGTATCACCCTGCACCCTGAACGAGCCTCGTTTGAAGTCGCCCTGGCTTCGCATATACAATGAGTTGACCAGTGAATGCAGAAATCCCTGCCTGGAAATTACCTGGCCTCTCTGCAACCGGATGATGCTGTTTTCGTATTCTGTCGGATTACCAATACCATAAATACAACTTACAGATGCAACTACTATGATATCTCGTCTGCCGCTCAACAATTGGGCGGTGGCCTGCAGCCTTAGTTTATCAAGTTCCTCATTGATACTTTGATCTTTTTCGATGTAAGTATCACTCACAGGCATGTAAGCTTCGGGTTGGTAATAGTCGTAGTAGCTGACAAAGTATCCAACAGCATTCTCAGGAAAAAACTGCTTGAACTCACCATACAACTGTGCAACAAGCGTCTTGTTGTGTGTAAGTACAAGGGTAGGTTTCTGCACATTCTGAATAACATTTGCTATTGTGAACGTTTTGCCCGATCCCGTTACGCCAAGCAGTGTCTGGTATTGCTCTCCCTGCAAAATACCATTGGTAAGTTCCTGGATAGCCTGCGGCTGATCACCTGCAGGAGTATATGGTGTATGTAATTTAAAGCCCATGTGAACTGCAAATTTACCTTTATTCTTCAGGCAAGGCCTGCGTGGAATCACTCACTTCTTCCTTCTTCTTTTTAGCACGCCGGAAAGGATCCCAACTCACTTTCAACTTCCCGTCGTCACCGGTCCGGGCCCGCAGGCGCAGACTCACACCTTTTTTCGCCCTGCCATTTTCCGTAATATCCGTATCCGCCTGGCTTTTGGTCAGGTTACTCACCGGCAGTGTGATGCTCATGTCGGTTCCCTTTTTCAGATCGTAGATTCCTTCCACCGACAGATTCAGAGCCGTTGAACGTATGTCCATCTTATTAATGATAAAGGTAGTGCCCTTCACTTCGAGACGGTTCTTCAAATCAGCGAATTTAATGCGGCTGAAATCCTGTTTTTTAAATGCCTTATTTGAGATTTCTATCAAAGGTTGAAAGTTGTTCAGCTCTCCGTTCTCAAGGAGAAACATCACTTCGCCCTCGTTTGCTTCGCTTATCAATTTTGCATCATTATTCAGACCAGTTCTGAAGTTTACATCAGCAGACAGTTTCCCGCTCAGGTTCTCGTGCGTAACCGCATCCTGTCCAAAATTTTCAAAGGCTTCAAAGAGCGTTGGGATATCCATTCCCGACAATTGGCTATGCAATGTTACAGGGTTGAACTTTTCTCCATTGGAAACCGATCCGCTTACATTCATTTCTCCTCCTGCGTGTTTCAGCTGAACTTTTTCGAAAGCAATCTCTGTGGTCTTTAGAACCACGCGGGCTACCACGTCGGTTGCCTTGAAGGTTTTATAATCCATCACAGGAGTACGCAGATTGATAAACATGTCTCCTTCTGCAAATAGTTTGTCAATTTTACTGGCTGTAGTTGCAAAACGGGACCGCTTTTGTTTTTCGGGCTGGTTCGATGCTGTTTTCGAAAGAAATGATTTAAAATCTTCAAGGTGCAGTGCCGCTGTAGATATGTCCCATGACAAGACAAGTTTTTCAGGGCTGATGTCTAGCATGGAAAGGAAATTTTTTGCCACACCATTCATCACAAGATTTGTTTTCCCTGTAGTGGCCTTGAGTTTAGCAACGCGTAAGTCGTTGTTTTCGAACACAAGTTTTCCTTCGCAGTTACTAAGGGTAAAGTTTCTCGGCAGATATTTAAGCTGTGCATTGTATATACCGATTTCTCCACTCAGCGTAGATGCAATGCTGTCGCGACCGGCCAGCGAACCTTTAAAAATAACGTTCACTGAACTTTTGCCATTCAGGAACCGGATACTGGCGCTTTCGGCAAGATTGTTAAGTGACTTCAAATCGACATCAGACGCCAGGTCGCATTCGAGAAACGGGTAGGTGAGATTAGAGATCCTTATATTTTTAGATTTGAGAAGGATCTGTTCCCATTTGCCGGTAAACGCTGTCAGATGAATCAGCGAATTTTCATCAACTTTTCCTTTTGCAGGATCCATTTGGTTGTTAAATGATCCTTCAAAACTGCATTCGTCAAATTCTCCCAGCGGCGTACCTACTTTGCTGTTCTGCACTTTAATGTTAACATTTATCAGAGGTTGAGCCTTTTCATTAGTTCTACCCGCAACTTTCACATCCAGCGAAATTGGTTTGGAGATAGAATATTCATTCAGCTTCTTTTCCAGAAGTTCCCGAAGAATTGATGCCGCCTTCTTATAGTCTACCCGGCCTGAAGTGATACCGAGTTTAAATTCGGTGCTTTCTTTGTCAAGGGTAAAATAGCCGTCGAATACATATGGATGTCCTTCAATATCCAGTTTAATCCGGTCAATCAGCAGTTTCTCGGAATCGAGGGAATAAACCAGGTCAAACTTGCCCTCGACAAACTTGTTACGCAGGTATGAACCCGTTGCCGTGTTGAAGGCCACATTCTTCGACAACAGGCGCATGTTTGTTCGAAATATCAGCCGTTCCTTCTTTTTCGTTGGCCGGCATACAAGCGACTGCAATTCGCCGTGATAGAGCTTTTTATTCTTCAGGTTCTCCAGCTTTATCGTTACCTGCTTCAACTCGATATCCGGCATATTGAACGGGTCGTCTTTCTGCTGCTTCTCGCCGGATTTCAATACATATTCATTAGTGCTACCAGCAGAATCGGTAAACAGGTTGATATTGCCGTTCCTGACTACTACTTTACCCACCGGCTCTCGTCCCGAGATCAATCCTGGAAGGCTTGCACGCAGATAAATGTCTTCCGCATTCAGTAAATCAAGCCTATGCCGGGTGAACAGACTATCCCGAACCACAACATCCTGCAGATGGAGTGAGAGAAAGGGGAAGGTGCTGAAAAAGCTAACGGATAATCCCTTAACCGACACCTCACCGTGGGTTCTCTTGCTGACGATAGCTGATACTTTGCGGGTTAATTCCTGTTCGTTTTTCTCCACATACACAGACAAAATCGCCCAGGTAAGCAGAATCAGTCCCAGTAAACCAGCCAGCGCATATAAAATGTATATTCCCAGCCTTTTAAAAGCGTCTCTGTTTGTTATTATGTTCAATAATTGATTTTTCTGGTTAGATAGCCGGTGTAGTCCGGAATCTTTACTTCATACTCCTGAAGCATTAATGGAGATGTAAGCAAAAAGTCAGCCGTGGAACTATCACAGGCTACGATGCAGTTCCAGGCAATGGCTACCCGGAGAAGAGCTTTTACATCACTATCATGAGGCTGGGCTTCCATAGGGTCCCAGAAGAATATCAATATATCAAGTGCACCTTGAGCAATCATCGCCCCGATCTGCTGGTCGCCGCCGATAGGTCCACTCAGTAACTTGGTTACCGGTCTGTCGAGTTGCTCTTCCATTTTTCTTCCTGTCGTCCCGGTCGCAAATAATTCGTGCCTCGAGAGCTCCAGGCGGTTTGCTTCCACCCACTCTACTAA